>NZ_VPCG01000072.1:0-8133 GCF_013418355.1 Acinetobacter sp. YH12151
AAGTGATTCTTTCTTACGTGGGCTTTTAATAGGCACACGCAAGGGAGATCGCTTTCATCGTTTTAATGGGGAAGTTGTGCAAGCTGATTGGAATGCTGCGAGAAACGTGCTTGCAAGATTAAACGACTCTGAGATAAGTCGTTATACGCCTTACAAGACTGTAAAGCGCATATTGCAAGAACGGACTGACCGCTATAAGTCGGAACTGACCGACTCAGGCTCTAGTTACACGCTTGGCAACAAGACATTAACAGAGTGCGAATTAGTCCTTGACTATGTTTGACTACATTTTAAGGAACAGCGAATAAGATGAGCAGGATTTACAGCGTATTGGCTGGCATGGTGGTGCTTTGCAGCGTGACTTTAAGCGGGTGCAGCAAAGATACTGCTGCAGCATAACAGGAAGTTCCCTTTGTCATGGTGGCGACACCCACCACTTCACAGCATGAATTAAAAAGTTATGCCGGTGATGTGCAGGCACGCCAGCAAACGGCGCTGGCATTTCGGGTCGCTGGGCAGGTGACCCAGCGCTTCGCTGATGTGGGTGACCAGGTCAAAGCCGGGCAAGTCCTGGCAACTCTGGATGTCAAAGATGCCCAGCTGCAGCTGAATGCAGCACGTGCCCAGCTGGAAAGCGCGCAGTCTGCTACTAAGATTGCTCAGGATGAATTACAACGTTTCAAGCAGTTATTGCCATCCAATGCCGTGAGCCGCTCACAATATGACGCGATCGAAAACCAGTACAAGACCGCCCTATCAAATCTGAAACAGGCACAATCCAACTACGATACCGCTAAAAACCAGACTGCTTATAACCAGCTGATTGCCACCAGAAACGGCGTGATCACTGCACGCAATATAGAAACAGGACAGGTGGTGGCTGCCGGGCAGGCGGCGTATGAACTGGCGATTGCCGGTGAGCGTGAAGTGGTAATTGGCGTACCGGAACAGGCTATTTCGGAGATCAAGGTTGGACAGGCAGCTACAGTGACATTATGGTCCAAACCTGAAGAGAAATTTGCCGCTTTTGTCCGCGAGATTTCACCAGCAGCGGACCAGTCGCGTACCTTTCGGGTTAAAGTTTCCTTACGTGAAGGCAATGGTCAGATCCAGCTGGGGCAAAGTGCCCGGGTATTTTTTCAGCACAGCCGCGACAATATGCTCAGTGTGCCGCTATCCAGTGTCTCGGCAACGGATCAGCAGGCTTATGTGATGGTGGTCCAGCCGGATCATACCTTGCGTAAAGTTCCGGTTCAGCTCGGTGCCTATGGCCGGGACAGTGTTCCTGTACTCAGTGGCCTCAAGCCGGAAGATTATGTAGTGATTGGCGGCGTACATCTGCTGCGTAACCAGCAAAAAATCAATCCGATTGATCGTGAAAACCGTCGTGTGACCATTCAGGCAGGGAGTTAAGCATGAACTTTAACCTGTCGGAATGGGCCTTAAAAAATAAAGGTCTGGTGCTGTATTTTATGATCCTGCTGGGTCTGATCGGCATCGTCTCTTATTCCCAACTGTCACAAAGTGAAGATCCGCCTTTTACTTTTAAAGTCATGGTGATCCAGACCTATTGGCCGGGTGCCAGTGCCAAAGAAGTATCCCTACAGGTCACTGACCGGATTGAAAAGGAACTGATGACCACGGGACAGTATGACCGCATCATGGCCTATTCACGTCCGGGTGAATCCATGGTGACTTTTGTTGCCAAGGATTCTCTGGCTTCGAAAGATGTCGCGGATGTCTGGTATAACGTGCGCAAGAAAGTGGGCGATATCCGGCATGAATTGCCACAAGGAGTACAAGGGCCGTTCTTTAATGATGAATTCGGCGATACCTTTGGCAATATTTATGTGCTCAAGGGTAAAGATTTTGACTATGCGACCCTCAAGGAATACGCCGACCGCTTACAGCTGCAACTGCAACGGGTCAAAGATGTCGCCAAAGTTGAACTGATTGGCCTGCAAGACCAGAAAATCTGGATTGAGATTTCCAATACCAAGGCCATTCAGCTGGGCGTTCCAGTTATGGCGATTCAGCAAGCCTTGCAACAGCAAAATGCCACCATCCAGTCCGGTTTTTTTGAAACCGGTTCAGACCGGATTCAGGTGCGGGTCAGTGGTGCATTAAACAGTGTGGAAGAATTAAGACAGATGCCGCTGCTGGTCAATGGCAAAACTATTCAGTTGGGAGATGTCGCATCTATCGTGGCTTTAGTGATCCGGCACAGCCTCGAATGCGCTTTATGGGTGAAAACGGCATTGGTATTGCTGTGTCCATGCGCAAGGGTGGGGACATCATTGCCTTGGGTAAAAATTTGGAACAGGAATTCGCCCGCCTGCAAAAAGCCCTGCCACTCGGCATGGAGCTGCAAAAAGTCTCCGACCAGCCGGTGGCAGTCAAACGCAGTATTAACGAATTTATGAAAGTGCTGGCAGAAGCGGTGATTATCGTATTGCTGGTCAGTTTTTTCTCGCTCGGTTTCCGGACTGGTCTGGTGGTGGCTTTCTCCATTCCGCTGGTGCTGGCCATGACTTTCGCCGGTATGCAGCTGTTTGATGTCGGACTGCATAAAATTTCCTTGGGGGCCCTGATTCTGGCCCTCGGTCTGCTAGTCGATGATGCCATTATCGCGATTGAAATGATGGCGATTAAAATGGAGCAGGGTTATAGCCGTTTGCAGGCAGCCGGACATGCCTGGCACACCACCGCTTTTCCCATGCTGACCGGGACCCTGATTACTGCTGCCGGTTTCCTGCCGATTGCCACAGCGGCCTCGAGTACCGGGGAATATACCCGTTCGATTTTCCAGGTGGTAACCATCGCATTGCTGGTGTCCTGGATTGCCGCGGTACTGTTTGTCCCATACTTAGGCGATAAACTTTTACCGGATTTCAACAAAGACTTGATACAAAAAGCGCCGTGGTATCAGCGCCTTTGGGCGCGTTTGCGCAAGCAGCCCGAACCTCAGCCGGTCGTGCATCATGCCGGCGAACAGCATGATCCTTATCAAACCCGGTTTTATCAAGGTTTTCGCCGTTGGGTAAATACCTGTGTGACCTATCGTAAGACCGTGATTACAGCAACGGTAGGAATTTTTATTCTCTCCATTTTAATGTTTAAGCTGGTGCCACAGCAATTTTTCCCGCCCTCGAATCGGGCTGAAATTCTGGTGGATCTCAAGCTCGAAGAAGGCGCCTCTCTGAAAGCCACCGAAGCTGCGGTGAAAAAAGTTGAAGCCTTTTTGTCGAAACAGCAGGGCATTGATAACTATGTGGCCTATGTCGGAATTGGTTCTCCGCGTTTCTATTTACCGCTGGATCAGCAGTTGCCGCAAACCAGTTTTGCCCAGTTTGTAGTGCTGGCATCCTCTTTAGAGGATCGAAATGAAATCCGTAAATCCTTAAGTGATCAGATTCGAAAGTTATTGCCAGAAGTGCGTACCCGGGTGTCCTTGCTGGAAAATGGCCCACCTGTGGGTTATCCACTGCAGTTCAGGGTATCGGGTGAAGACCTAGGATTAGTCCGTGAATGGGCGCAGAAAGTTGCAGCCACCGTGGGAGAAAATCCGAATACCACCAATGTACATCTGGACTGGGGGGAGCCGAGCAAAGTCATCAAACTGGAGATCGATCAGGATCGTGCCCGTCAGTTGGGCGTGACTAGCAGTGAGCTGGCCAATGTGCTGAACAGCTCGATTTTGGGGGCCGGCATTGATCAGTATCGGGAAAAGCGTGAACTGATTGAAATCCGTTTACGTGGTGCGCAGGCTGAACGCGTTGATGTCGCTTCTTTAAGCAGTCTGGCGATACCGACGTCACGTGGTACTTCGGTACCGTTGGCACAGCTTGCCAACATTGAATATAGCTTTGAAGAAGGCTTGATCTGGCATCGGAATCGTTTACCGACCATCACAGTGCGTGCCGATATTCGCACGGCCTTACAGCCGGCCACTGTGGTGAATGAATTACACGATTCACTGCACCAACTTCGAGCTGAGTTGCCGAATGGCTATCTGCTGCAAGTGGGCGGCACGGTCGAAGAATCCGCGCGTGGACAGAACTCGGTCAATGCTGGCATGCCTTTATTCCTGGCGGTAGTGATGACCCTGTTAATGATTCAGCTCAAGAGCATCTCACGGGCCTTTATTGTATTCCTGACCGCACCTTTGGGCATTATCGGAGTGGTGTTATTCCTGTTAATTTTCAATAAACCTTTCGGTTTTGTGGCCATGCTCGGGACGATTGCGCTTTCTGGAATGATCATGCGAAATTCCCTGATTCTGATTGACCAGATCGAGCAGGATATTCAGGCCGGAGAATCCCCATGGGATGCCATTATCAATGCCACAGTCCGCCGTTGTCGCCCGATTGTCTTGACCGCATTGGCCGCAGTTTTAGCCATGATTCCCTTGTCTCGCAGTATTTTTTTCGGGCCGATGGCAGTGGCCATTATGGGCGGTTTAATTGTGGCAACACTTCTGACCCTGTTTTTCCTGCCTGCACTATATGCACAGTGGTTTAAAGTGAAAAAAGTTTAAATTCTGTTTAAAATTGTCATAATTTCAGGTGCGAAATTTTGAAATTTTCAATATAGTAGCACCTGAGATTTTTATAATTCAAAAAATAAAAAATTGCTGTTTTGGCCTTACTGCCAGGGCAGTAATGAGGTTGAACCAGACATGACTCCAGTGACATTAACCAAGATGCGACGTTCCGTAGCCGTGGCCTATGTCTTCATGTTTTTGGCCTTATTTACCGTATTTAGCGGGGTATTTGCTTACTGGTTCGCACGTAAAGTCACCCAGGTTGATTATGCTGAAGTCTGGTTACAGGCACAGGCACTGTGGATCATGCGTAATATCGTGATTTATACCATTTTGGCGCTCTTCGCTGCATTGTGGTTTATTCCATTGTTTTTCTTTGCCTGGGACAGCCACTTATGGGTCAAAGCCTGTGTGGTGACCGGGGTGATTTTCAGCTTTATTGCCTTTATTTTTCTGCTCAATGCCTGGTTTAAAGGCTTCTATAAATTCTCTCAAAACAAAGCTGTGTTCTAAAACACATAACTTTTTTCATATTTCCCCTTGTAAAATCAGGTTTGAACCCAATTTTAGACCTCAGTTGAATATTAACAAAATTCCGTGAGGAGCATCGCCAGACATGGCTAAACGTGATTATTATGAGGTTTTAGGCGTCGCTAAAACCGCTAGTGATGATGAAATCAAAAAAGCCTACCGCAAGTTGGCGATGAAATATCATCCAGACCGTAACCCGGACAATGCTGAAGCTGAAGAGAAATTCAAAGAAGCTGCAGAAGCTTACGAAGTGCTCTCTGATGGTGAAAAGCGCAGCATGTATGACCGTATGGGCCATCAGGCCTTTGAAGGTGGTATGGGCGGTGGTGGCGGCTTCGGCGGTGGTTTCAGCGCAGAAGATATTTTCAGCCAGTTCGGTGATATTTTCGGTGGTGCTTTTGGTGGCGGCGGTGGTCGTGGCCAGCAACGTGCACGCCGTGGTTCCGACTTACGCTATGTGATGGAATTGACTCTGGAAGAAGCGGTCAAAGGTGTCAAGAAAACCATTACTTTTACTGCACCGGCACCGTGTGATGCTTGTGATGGTAAGGGCTCAAAAAATCCAAACGATGTCGAAACCTGCCGTACCTGTCATGGTGCCGGTCAAGTGCGTATGCAGCAAGGTTTCTTCTCGGTACAGCAAACCTGTAGTACCTGTCGCGGTCAGGGCAAGATCATCAAGAACCCATGTAATAAATGTCATGGTTCGGGTGTGTCGGATCGTCAGCAAACCCTGGAAGTCACTATTCCTGCGGGTGTGGACAATGGCGACCGCGTACGTTTGACCGGTAAAGGTGAGGCGATCCGTGATGGTCAGTCAGGTGACTTGTACGTAGAAGTGGTGGTGCGCGAGCACGAAATCTTCCAGCGTGATGGTGCTGACCTATATATGGATGTGCCGGTATCAATTGCCGATGCAGCACTCGGTAAAGAAATCCAGATTCCTACGCTTGATGGCCGTGTCAGCCTGAAAATTCCTGAAGGTACGCAAACGGGTAAACTGTTCCGCTTACGTGGTAAGGGTGTTAAACCGGTACGTACCAGCATGCAAGGTGATTTGCTGTGCCGTATTGTGGTGGAAACTCCAGTGAATTTAACTGCACGTCAACGTGAATTGTTGAAAGAACTGCAAGAAACCATGGATGGTGAAGACAGCAAATCATCACCAAAGAAAAAATCATTCTTTGATCGCTTGTTTGATTAATTGAGTGAAAGTAAAAAAGGACGCTGAGGCGTCCTTTTTTATTATATAGATAAGATACTCTAGATTAGAAGATGCTATTTATTAGTTGATAGGTATCGCTTAAACATAAAAACCGCCTAAAAAGCGGTTTCTGTTCTTATATTTGACTATCTAAGCAAGAATAAACAGTAAAAAAAGCACTTAATAAGTGCTTTTTTTTATCGTTCAAATTTAATTTTAAGTTATTTTCCAAATTGGAAAAATCTTTAGAAAAATAGGATTCAGGTTGTTAAAAATAAATGATTTAATTGCAAAATCTAAAAATGGTACTGAAATTATTGTTTCGTTAATTCCTCTCAATAAAATGCAAAATACACGTCAGGGTTTAAAAAGAATTGAAGTGGGTAAAAGAGTTCTTCTTTCATCTGGAGTTGAGGTAGATTTAAACTTAGATGGCCGTACATTCTATACTTCTCTAAATCAATTATTTAAGCTAAATCATAAAGTTATTTAAAGATAAAATTAAGAAACATCAAATTTTTAGTGGAGATTTTGCCAGTCTATATGACAGTCAAGTTGATCTACATCGTATAGCTTTGATGGAAGTGATTGCCTAACTTCTTAAGCTTGATTAAAATATTTACATTCCATAAGTTGTTTTATGTGGATATGTACCAAGTTATTGAATTATATTATTTTATATAAATATTCATTTTGACCATATAGACATGCTTTTCTATGGACAAAAAATTTGATTTTGTCCAAATCACTTTTTGGCTTGACCATGCTTTTGAAAAATTTTATTGATGAATACGACATTGTATAACAACAGCACAAACCAAGACCTGTTGATAAGTGAGGCGTTACACTATACAATAAAAGTCATTCTGACAGAGTGATTTGCATGATTAAGTCGTTTCGGCATAAAGGATTGAAAAAGTTTTTTGAAACAGGTTCAACCGCAGGCATACAGCCAGCACATGCCAAAAAACTACGCCGTCAATTGTTGGTATTAGATACCTCTACATCACCCTCTGATATGGATGTTCTGGGCTGGAGCTTACACCCACTAACAGGTAAAAACCCTAAAAACCAAGATGTCGAGAAGCATTATTCTGTATCAGTGAATGGAAACTGGCGTTTAACATTTAAGTTTGAAAATGAAGATGCCATTTTAGTTGATTATCAGGATTATCATTAAGAGAGGTGTGCTATGTCACAAATGTTTAACCCCCCACATCCAGCGGAAATTTTGCGAGAAGATATTTTACCATCACTGGCTTTAACCGTAACCGAAGCGGCTAAACAGCTTGGCGTATCCCGTGCGGCATTATCGCGTGTACTCAATGAGAAAGCGGCTATATCACCTGAGATGGCGTTACGTATTGAAGCATGGTTGGGCATTGAACGTGGTGGTCGTGCTGATCTGTGGTTACAGATGCAAGCTAAGTATGATATGTGGCAGGCTCGGGAAAAAGTAAAGAATCGGCCATTGCAAGTGATTCATGCGCCTATTGTTCATGCAATGGCGTAAGCCAAAAAAGAATGCCGAGTTAATCTCGGCTTTTTTCTAACTAATTAATTATTATGTTTTGTAGCAGTTGCTACATAATACAGATAATTAACTACTCATTTTCTTCAAACATCATATGATTTTATTCCACCCAATGATGCCCATATGTTCTTACTTATGGATTGTTGATTTTATATGTACACTTATGAAGTACTTTTATTAATATCAGTGATTTCACTGTTCCTTAAAATGTAGTCAAACATAGTCAAGGACTAATTCGCACTCTGTTAATGTCTTGTTGCCAAACGTGTAACTAGAGCCTGAGTCGGTCAGTTCCGACTTATAGCGATCAGTCCGTTCTTG
>NZ_VPCG01000073.1:0-8124 GCF_013418355.1 Acinetobacter sp. YH12151
TGTACACAGTGCACTGGGTTATGTATCGCCTTTTGAGTTTGAAGCAATGTACTATGATAAGATTAACCCGTTAGGTCAGGTGGCCTAACTTAAATAAAAAAGTCTCCGACAAACCCGGTACGGTTCATGGTTCATTAATGCGTCTGGCACCCATAGCAATTTATTACCGAAACAATCCATTACAAGCATGGAAGTATGCAAGCTTAAGTTCGAAGACAACCCATGCCTCACCTGAATGTATACAAGCATGCCAATATTTTTGTTATGTGCTTCTGAATGCTTTAGTCGGAAAAGACAAACGACTGCTTTTCGATATTCAGGATGTTTCCGAATTATCTTGCTTAACGTCGATTGTAAGTTGTGATTTTTTCAACAAATCTATAGGTGAAATTAAAGGCAGTGGATTTGTTCTAGAAAGCCTAGAAGCTGCTCTATGGGCATTTTGGCACACTGATAATTTCAAAGACGCAGTATTGGCAGCTGCAAACCTAGGTGATGATGCTGATACAACAGCCGCAATATGTGGTCAATTGGCCGGTGCATATTATGGTGTAGAGCATATACCCGTTGAATGGCTTGCAAAATTATATCGTAAGGATGATATTGAGCAGATGGCTAGATATTTAACCAATAAAATTCCCTGAACCCTAGTTGATGTAGGAAAGTATTAAAGTGACCGATCAAGACACCGCTCAAGCTAGCGGTCAAGTTAAACGTCTCATCCAGAATATGGAGCAGACGGAATATAGCTTAACTGAGCTGATGGCTTTATTGGATTTATCCAGCAACGTTTCAAAAAAATTATCTTAACCCAGCTTTAGACGCAGGTGTGATTGAACATACCCTTTCTGATAAGCCTAAGAGCTCTAAGCAAAGGTGGGCACTAGTTCCCTAAATTGAAAATTTAGATTGGATCATAATAGGGTCTATAAATATAAAAAATTTAGAATGAACTGTTATAAATCAAAATATTATATTCTTGGTTCAACTGCCACCATCGCTACAGATATTTCTACTTTAAGTTTTAAATTAACTTGAAGTAGAAATATCCATTAATAAATTGTTGTTTTTATGTAGAAATGTGATTAAATTACAAAAAATTAAATATTAGTAGAGGGTAGCTTGCAGTTCGTAATTAATAATCCTTACCGTATTTTGGGGCTTACTGCAAATGCTTCATCAAGAGAAGTAGCAAAAAGAGTAGCTGATTTAGAAACATTTGCTGAGTTTGGTAAGCCAAAAAAATATTCCCTTGATCTAACTGAAATAGCACCTCTTACAAGAACAGTAGATACGATTCAGCAAGCTGCGAAAGATATAGAAAATGATACTGACAAATTGGTATACGCTTTCTTCTGGTTTGCAAAAGTTGATAGTGTTGATGAATTAGCAATTGAATGTATTGAAAACAATCAAGTTCAAAAAGCTTTCGAAATATGGGATCAGCAAATTAGTAAAAATGAAAATGATGCTAAATTTTCATGGCGACTTAATCGAGCTGTTATTTCATTATTTTGGTGCCAAGGTTCAAATTTTGATACTGACAATTTTGAATCAGCGTTGAAAGATTTAGGATATTTAACAGATGACCATTTTCAGGATGTTCAAGGATTTATATTTGGGGAAAGTAATTTAAAAATTGATATAGAACAAATAAATAAAAAAATTATAGATGAGATTCTTAAATTCATAAGTAATTTAGAAGAGCAACCTTATGGTGCATATGGTATTGGCCTATTACATGAGTTTTGGACATTTTCAACAAGTGCACAAGACTATGTACAGACAAAGTTATTTGCACTTTGTATTAATCAGATAGAAACTGCGATCCAAAAGAGTCAGCAGTTGAGGGATACTGAAAATTCAAGTTTTATAAATCAATATAATGGTTTGAAAGAAGTTGAAGACCTGATTTATGAAATAGATGAATTTTCGGAAAATTATAAAATACAAAATATTCTTAATGAGTATGTAGAAGAGGTTAGAAAGTGTTCCCTATATGCAAATAATAAGCTAGATAATCGTGATTTAGCCTATGATTTAATTACATGGGCAGAACAATTACCATCTTATGGACAGGTTGCTGAAGAGGTAAAGGTAAATAAAGAACAACTAATAGATTTAATTGAAAATGATAAATTTTCAAAAAACTACTCATCTATCGCTGAGTATATGGAAAGAGACATTAATTCAATCGAAGATGCTAGAAAAATTTTAAATATCTTTAAACAAGAATTAAAACAGATAGATATACATGATGACATGTATTACAAAGTATCTTCTTATTGTGTGACGAAAATTTTGAACTTTTTAATTGATGAATTTAATGATGCACATAATAGATTGGAAAACCACCAAGATATAGCATATTTCCTGAGTGTGGCTAAGCCTGTATGTAGCTTAATAGAAATAATGAGAACGTTCGAACTTGTGCCTGAGGTGGAGGATCGAGTTGAACGGAATTATAAAAATATTAAAGAACAGATTGAAGAGTTTGAAAATATTATTAATAAATTCGTGAAAACCCAAAATAATCATCAATATGAACCATCATCCTATCAAGAGCCTGGGTTTTATAAGTCAGATAAAGATATTGTATTTAGTGGGGCACTAGGTGGTTTAGCTGAACTTTGGGGATGGAATGCTGGTTTTCTAAGAATTTTGTTTGTTGTAGTTAGCGTATTTACATCTATTTGGCCAGGTGTAATTGCATATATCGTACTTAATATGATCATGCCTAAAAGAAATTAAGGTTTGAGTATTTAAAAATGAAGAATTCAATGAAAAGAATAGCTGTACTTATAGTATTGGGTGGGATGTTAGGGCATGCTTCAGCAGCATCTAATGAGCAAATTCCACAGGATATACGTGTTAAATTTGGCGAGCTTGAAAATTTAAACAAGCAGGCATTAGAACAAATTAATCAGATAAAAGCAGAGAGTCTTAAACAGCAAAAAGCATTAATTTCAAAAATTACTGAGCAGGATGAACAACACCAGCTGCAAATTAAAACTCTGAATGATGATTTAAAAATTCTAGAAACTAAGTTGCAGGATAGTATAAAAGCACATACACAAACTGTTGAAAAATTAAATCAGCTCAATAAAACAACGGCAGATACTGCTGCAACAATTAATGACAGTATTGCTACTCGAACAATCGCAGCACTGATCGGGTTGTTTTTAGCATTAGCTTTAATTGCTGCAAGCTACTTCTTACTCAGAAAAAGACAGAATCAATCAAGCGAGGATCTGTCTTCTCAAGTGAAACTAGCTTTAGATAATGTACGGCAAACTGAAGAAAATATTGTGAAGTCTGACATTCAACTTGCTGACCGCTTACATGAAGTTTTAATTCAGCTTAAAGAACAAGCCAAAGTTACACCTATGGTTCAACAGAATAGCGAACCGGATCATAGTCTACCTCTAAAATTGGCGGATGAAATTCATCGTATGCGTAAACGTCTTGCAGCATTGCCTGAAGATACTAAAGGATTGAAGCCTCTCAGTAAGTCATTAGAACGGCTAGAAGATGAGTTATCTGAGCAAGGCTATGAAATTATTGATCATACTGGTGCTGAATATATAGAAAATATGTCGATCAAAGCTCAGGTCATACCAAGTGATGAACTAGAAAATGGTCAAAGTATTATAACGAAGGTTATTGTTCCACAAGTGAATTTTAATGGGGTGATGATTCGTATGGCAGATGTAGAAGTTAGTGTAGGTTAAGGAACTATAAAAATGCGTCAAAAGATTGATTACGGTATTGATTTAGGAACAACAAACTCAGCGATTGCTCGTATGGAGGATGGTGAAGCATTTATTATAAAAAGTGATGATAATCAGATGGATACAACGCCATCTATAGTTTCTTTTAATAAAAAACAAGCTGTTTTTGTAGGATTGAGCGCAAAAAATGCATTAGAGAGAGAATCCGTTAGTTTTCATAGAAATCGAAAAAAAGCTGAGCCAAATGGTTATCAAGAATTTAAAAGAACCATGGGGACGGACCACCAATATACTTCTTCAAATATGCAACGATCTTATACTTCGGAAGAATTATCTGCTGAGGTATTGAAAAAACTGAAAGGTTATATTCGTGATGAGGAAGTCACATCTGCTGTAATTACAGTACCTGCAATGTTTAGGCAAAGCCAATTAGATGCAACACAACGTGCGGCTGAATTGGCTGGTTTTAGTTATTGTGAATTACTTCAGGAACCCATTGCTGCTTCAATCGCTTATGGAGTTAAAGCCAACGCTACTACAGGCTATTGGTTAGTATTTGACTTTGGTGGAGGAACTTTTGATGCTGCATTAATGCATGTTGAAGAAGGCATTATGAAAGTGGTGGATACTGAAGGTGATAATCATCTCGGTGGTAAAAATCTTGATAATGCGATTGTTGATCAGCTCTTAATTCCAGAATTACAAAAGCAATGTGAGTTATCGGATACTCTTGAAAATGAAAGTACTAAAAAACTCCTTCAAGATGCATTAAAAATATATGCTGAAGAAGCAAAAATCGCTTTATCCTCTAAAGAGAAATGGAGTTATTTCTTAGAGGATTTGGGTGAAGATGATGATGGGGAAGAAATTCAAGCTGATCTTGATATTAGTTTGGAGCAGTATGAAAAAGTCGTCAGTCCAATTTTCCAACGTGCAATTGACATCGTTCAAGATGTATTAAAACGTAATAATTTAAGTGGCCGTGATTTAGAGTCTCTTATCCTCGTTGGTGGTCCAACTTTCCAACAAACGTTGCGCCGCATGTTAAAAGAGCAAATTACAGAAAAGGTTGATACAAATATTGACCCGATGACAGCAGTGGCAAAAGGTGCTGCGTTATTTGCTTCTACAAAAGATATTCCAGGGGATCTACAAAAACGTGATAGTTCAAAAGCACAATTAAGCCTGAAATATCCGGAAACGACTGTAGAAACGCATGAAAATTTAGGCATTCGGATTGACCGTGATCAGTCTACAGCCAACTTGCCTGATACGTTTACTTTAGAAATTATTCGTGGTGATAGTGGTTGGTCTTCAGGGAAAGTGATTGTTGAAGGCGATGTAGAAATTATAGAACTCATGTTAAATGAAGGTAAAACCAACCAATTTAACATTAAATTATCTGGACCTGATGGTTCAAATATACCGTGTGAACCAAGTTCCATTACGATTATTCAGGGTATGAAGATTGCTAATGCAACTCTACCTTATAGTGTAGGCATTGAGGTGTATGATACGGTAGATAACAAACAGGGTGTTTACCCACTAGCAGGTTTAGAAAAAAATAAAACTTTACCAGCTAAAGGTAAAGGTTCTTTCAAGACTATGAAAGATATTCGACCAGGTGTTAAAGAAGATCAACTTTTAATACCAATTTATGAATTGAGTCGAGAGAATGCGGGATCTAGAGCCATCTTAAATACATTCTTCGGTAAATTTGCTATCACGGGTCAAGATATTTCTAGTTTTCTTCCTGCGGGAAGTGAGGTGGAAGTAACCTTAAATATTGATGCTTCACGCCGAGGAAAATTATCGGTTTATCTGCCATCTTTAGATGAAAGTTTTGATATTGTCATTGAACCGACAATTGAAAAAGACGTGAAGAAAGAGGAATTACAGAAAGAGATTGTTCAGGCAAAAGCAACAGCACAACGCCTTGCCAATGAAGGTAACAGTGTTGCAGAAAAACAGCTCGAACAGTTAGATGAAACAGAACAAGTTCTGAATGATCGTGGTCATGAACGCTCAAGTAAGGAAGAAGTGAAAGCTAAGCTTCAAGAGTCTTTGATTGAGTTAGATAAGCAAGAAGAAGCTGGCGAGTGGCCAAAAGTGAAGCAAGAGCTTCAGGAAACACTGAATCACCTAATTATGCAAAATAAGCGTTATGGTAATGCTCAGACCAATCGCCTTGTTGAAGAGTCTGAAGAGCATGTTCGCCAAGTGATCGCTGCTAAAGATATTCAATCTGCGAAGAAGTTAGAAAGTCAGTTATCTTCTATGGCATTTGAACTACAAGGACAAGATATTAGTTTCTGGGTAGGTGCTGTCTATTATCTCGATGAAAGTTTTGATGAAATTAAGTGGACAAATCGTGCAGAGGCATATCGTGGTGTACAGAACCTCAAACAATTGCTTAATATGAATCCTAATAAAGATCGTCTTGAGCAGGCAGTTTGGGAGGTTGTGCAATTAATGAGCCCTGAAAGTAAAGCTGCAATGCAAAATGTCAATAATGATCTATTGAGACGTTAAGAAGAAAATGAAGCGAGTCGGTACATTTCCTAAAAAATCGGTGATTGAAAATCAGTATCAAGTACAGAAGTACTTAGGTGAGCATGATTGTTGTGAAGTGTATCGAGTCGTGGACTTAAGCTCTCATGAGCTTAAGCTGATGAAAGTTATTCAAAATGAGCTTCTATCTAAGATCGATATTGATTTATTAGAAGAAAAGTTGCATCAAGCATCTTTGTTAGTACATCCCAATTTGATGATACAGTCTGAATTACAAAACTTTATAAGTGATGAGGTTAAGTATTATTACTTTTTAAATGATTATCTTACAGGTGAATCACTTGAAAATTTAACAGAACGAAAATTAAAGCTTACAGTGACTGAAAGTCTAGATATTTTATTGCCAGTTTTAGAGGTAGTGGACTATTTGGATCATCATAAGAAGCTTCATAAATTCATAGATCCGAGTTATATATATTTGGACTACAGCTCAGAAAAAAAACAAAGTTATTTATGTTTGGTTAAAGTTATTCAATTTTTTTCAGGTTCAAAGAAAAACATAGCTCTAGCATATCAATCTAGTACAAATGTGATTAAAAAAACTGATGCAGAAGATGATCTTTTTGCGTGGGTGGTCGTTTTGTATAAATGTATTACAGGTGTTCATCCTTGGAACTATGATATTGATTGGGAAGAGCAAACAACCAATATTATAAAAAAACGAATAGCACTCCACCGAATGAGTTATCAATCTACGCCTTTATCTTTTTATGAAAGAAGATATGAAAAAGTTGATGATATATTTAGTTTAATTTTAGATGGTAGCCAAATAAAAGAAAAACAATGCATAAGTGATTTTAAAGCTAATTTATTAAAAGTCTTTGATTCATCTAGTAAAATTTTGGGTAATAAGGAGCTTAAATTAGGAAATAATTCAAAAAAAACTAGTGAAAAAAATCCATTGAGAAAAGGTTTGGAAAAAGTTGCAGGTATGAGTGACCTGAAAAAGCAATTGGATGTGGATGTTATACAATCGCTAAGGCAAATTGAAAAATATCAAAAATATGGTATTGAGCCATTAAATGGGATACTGTTATATGGTCCACCTGGTTGTGGTAAGACATTTATTGCGAGATGTTTAGCTGAAGAAATAGGTTATTCATATTTTGAAATAAAACCTTCAGATTTAGCTAGTGTTTATATACACGGAACTCAAGAAAAAATTGCAAAATTATTCAAGGAAGCTGAACAGGAAAAACCTTCATTAATTTTTATTGATGAGATAGATGCTGTGTTACCAAATAGGAATGAGGGTAATTTGAATCACCATCATCTAAGTGAGGTCAATGAATTTTTAGCGCAAATTTCAAATTGTAATGAGAAAGGAATTATTATTATTGGAGCAACAAATCGACCTAAAGCGATAGACTCAGCAATGTTAAGAACAGGTCGATTAGAAAAACATATTTATATAGGTTTCCCGGACTTTAATGCTCGTCTAGATATGCTAAAACAGTATATCGAAAATAGACCATTTTCTGAGGATTTAGATCTTTTTAATGTAGCTATTTTAACGGTTGGTTACACTTCTAGTGATCTTAAATATATAGTAAATGAGACTGCTAAAATGGCATTGAAAAAAGATAGCAAAATTACGGATGAATTTTTTAAAGAGGTTATTGAAAAGTATAAACCATCTGTAAAAAATGATGATAGTTTCAGTCAGTTTTAAGAACAAATAATGGATAGTTTATATGTATTAGTTCAGACTTGATCGTACATTCTTCTTGAAAAAGAGAAAGTTACCCGTTTTGATAAAGGTGTCGAAATCTTAATCAAACAAAGGTAACTTTCTTATGTTGCATACTAACAATCAAATCAT
>NZ_VPCG01000074.1:0-8013 GCF_013418355.1 Acinetobacter sp. YH12151
AAGAACGGACTGATCGCTATAAGTCGGAACTGACCGACTCAGGCTCTAGTTACACGTTTGGCAACAAGACATTAACAGAGTGCGAATTAGTCCTTGACTATGTTTGACTACATTTTAAGGAACAGTGGATGTACTTATACATATTCTTTATGAACAGAGCAGTGCTCTGCTTATCTATTACTGCGCACTTCACTTGTTTTGCGCCAAATTAAAAAAGGAGTCCTTTTCATTTGTTGCTCGAAGCGTACTTTTCGTCTTGCGTTCGGGCAAGGCAGTGCCTTGCTGATCCTTACTCAGGATGTGGCGTTAAGCGCAGGTAAGGCGTGACCGCGGTATACCCTTTAGGAAAACATTGTGCAATTTCAGTCTCATCTTTTAGGGAAGGCACAATCACCACATCATCGCCATGCTGCCAATTGGCCGGTGTTGCGACTTTATGGCTGTCGGTGAGTTGCAATGAATCCACCACACGCAAGATTTCATGGAAATTACGACCCGTCGATGCCGGATAGGTAATAATCAAACGGACTTTTTTGTTTGGATCGATGACCACCAAAGAGCGAACTGTGAGCGTTTCACTGGCATTCGGGTGAATAAAGTCATATAGTTCAGACACTTTACGATCCTGATCGGCAATGATTGGGAAATTGACCGTGGTATTCTGGGTTTCATTGATGTCTTTAACCCAGCCCTTATGTGATTCAACATCATCAACCGATAAGGCAATGGCTTTGACACCACGTTTTTCAAATTCATCCTTCAGCTTTGCGGTATAGCCAAGTTCAGTGGTACATACCGGCGTATAGTCCGCCGGATGTGAAAATAAAATGCCCCAGCTATCGCCCAGAAAATCATAAAAATTAATCAGGCCTTTACTGGATTGCTGTTCAAAATTCGGTGCGGTGTCGCCTAGACGTAAACTCATCTTTTGCCTCAATTGGTCTTTTAATGTAGAGATGAGATTTAATATGAACTAATTTTTTTATGATTAAAAATAGTGTTTTTAGCTTTCTTTATGAATAAATTACATAAGTCATTTGTTTTATCTATCTAGAATCAAACAAATCAGTCGTCTAATTGACTATATTGCACAGCTAAAGTTTGCTACATTACTTTGCCTTAGATCTCGGGGCTAGAACTCAGGATCAGATTTTTTTTCAGCGGTTTTATAGCAAAACCCTTGTAGTTCAAATTTCTAGCACCATAATAACGACTAAGAACATATTCATTTGACAAGCAAGATTTAGAGAGTCTATTCATGTTGGCAAGTCTGATCGGAGGAATCTTCGGTACCAAAAATGAGCGCGAACTCAAACGCATGCGTAAAATCGTAGACAAGATTAATGTGCTCGAGCCGACGATATCTACCCTTAGCGATGCAGACTTATCTGCAAAAACTGAAGAATTCAAACAACGATATAATAAGGGTGAAAACCTCGATAAATTATTGCCTGAAGCATTTGCAGTCTGTCGTGAAGCCGCCAAGCGGGTCATGGGCATGCGTCATTATGACGTGCAGCTGATCGGTGGTATTACCTTGCACGAAGGTAAAATTGCAGAGATGCGTACCGGTGAGGGTAAAACCCTGATGGGTACCTTGGCCTGTTACCTGAATGCCATCAGCGGTCAGGGTGTGCATGTCATTACCGTGAACGATTACCTGGCACAACGTGATGCCGAGCTCAACCGTCCATTATTTGAATTTTTGGGTTTAAGCATCGGGATTATTTATTCCATGCAAAATCCGATGGAAAAAGCGGAAGCTTATCGTGCCGATATTACCTACGGTACCAATAACGAATTTGGCTTTGATTACCTGCGTGACAACATGGTGTTCTCGCTGGCTGAGAAAAAGCAGCGTGGTTTAACCTATGCGATTATTGATGAGGTCGATTCGATCCTGATTGATGAAGCACGTACTCCGCTGATTATTTCGGGTCAAAGTGAAGACTCTTCGCAGCTTTATGCAGCCATTAATAATATTCCACCAAAATTACAGCCGCAAAAAGAAGAGAAAGTGCCGGATGGTGGTCACTTCTGGATTGATGAAAAACAGCGTTCAGTTGAAATCACTGAAGTGGGTTTTGAAACCATTGAAAGTGAACTGATTGAAATGGGCTTGCTGGCTGAAGGTGAGAGCCTGTACTCGGCTTCGAACCTGAATCTGTTGCATCATGTGACTGCGGCAATTCGTGCCCATTATTTATATCAACGTAACGTGCAATACATCATCAATGATGGTGAAGTGATTATCGTTGATGAAAATACCGGTCGTACCATGCCGGGCCGTCGTTGGTCTGAAGGCTTGCATCAAGCAGTAGAAGCCAAAGAAGGTCTGGAAATTCAACCAGAGAACCAGACCCTGGCAACCACAACCTTCCAGAACTATTTCCGTCTGTATAAAAAATTATCGGGTATGACCGGTACTGCTGATACTGAAGCCGCGGAAATGAAAGAAATTTATGGTCTGGATGTGGTGCTGATTCCGACCCATCGTCCAATGATCCGTGATGACCAGAACGATTTAATCTATTTAAATCGTGAAGGCAAATATAACGCGATTATTCAAGAAATTCAGCGTGTGCATGAAGCCGGTGTTGCGCCAATCTTGATTGGTACGGCAACAATCGAAGCATCTGAGATTCTATCCGATAAGCTGAAAGCTGCCGGTATTACTCACGAAGTACTGAATGCCAAACAGCACGAACGTGAAGCGGATATTATTGCGCAAGCCGGTGCACCGCGTGCCGTGACCATTGCCACCAACATGGCGGGGCGTGGTACCGATATTCTGCTGGGTGGTAACTGGAAAGCATTGCTGGCCAAAATTGAAAATCCGACAAGCGATGACGAAGCGCGTCTGAAAGCGGAATGGGATGTTAATCATCAATCCGTTCTGGATTCGGGTGGCTTGCATATTATCGGTTCTGAACGTCATGAATCACGCCGTATCGATAACCAGTTGCGTGGTCGTGCAGGCCGTCAGGGTGATCCGGGTGTATCGCGTTTCTACCTATCGCTTGAAGATGACCTGATGCGTATTTTCGCCGGTGACCGTGTGGTGGGTATGATGCGTGCCATGGGCTTGCAGGAAGATGAAGCGATTGAACACAAAATGGTGTCTCGCTCGATTGAGAATGCACAGCGTAAAGTCGAAGCACGTAACTTCGATATTCGTAAGAACTTGCTGAAATACGATGACGTGAATAACGAACAGCGTAAGATTATTTATAGTCAGCGTGATGACATTCTGGCAGAAAATTCGCTGCAAGATTATATTGAAGAAATGATTCGTGAAGTGATGCAGGGTGTAATTGTCAATTATATTCCGCCTGAGTCGATTCATGACCAGTGGGATATTGAAGGTCTGGAATTGGCCTTGCGTGAAGACATGTCACTCGATCTTCCTATCGCACAATGGCTGGAACAGGACCGTCGTCTCGATGAAGAGGCATTGGTGGTGCGTATTAGCGATGAAGTACTGAATCGTTACCGTTCACGTCGTGAACAAATGGGTGCGGAATCTGCAGCATCGCTTGAACGTCACTTTATGCTGAATTCTCTGGATCGTCACTGGAAAGAACATCTGGCAGCGATGGATTACTTGCGTCAGGGCATCCATTTACGTGGCTATGCACAGAAAAATCCAGAGCAGGAATATAAAAAAGAAGCCTATAACCTGTTTGTGAATATGCTGGGTGTCATCAAATCGGATGTCGTTACAGATTTATCGCGTATTCATGTTCCAACACCTGAAGAGCTGGCTGAAATGGAAGCGCAGCAGCTGGCACAGGCTGAGGCAATGCGTTTGCAGTTATCTCATGATGAGTTCGACGGTTTACTGGCAGATGAACATGAAAATACGACTGAACAAAATGCTGAGGCAAATCCGGTAGCGCCAGTCTTTGAAGCGCCGGCAAGCCGTAATGCACCTTGTCCATGTGGTTCAGGCCTGAAATATAAACAGTGTCATGGCAGAATCTAAGCGATATTGAAAATCAGAGCCACATGGCTCTGATTTTTTATGTATAAAGATTTTTCAGAAACTGAATACTATTTGCAGTCCTGCGGATTAAATGGTATTTAATGGCTCATTCAACACCGAAAAGTGGAATAACCTGAATGAAAAAAGTATTAAAAACGCTCATGATTGCCGCTTTGGCCATGCCTGCTTTAAGTTTTGCAGAAACTGCAGCCACCACGACACTTGATAAAGTTCAGCAAGCAGTGGGTTCTACTACAGCTCAAGTACAACGTACAGATGAACAAGTGACCGTGGCCAGCCCGCGTACCGGGATTCGTTATACCTTTGCCAATCAGAATCGCCCGATTGTGTTGCAGACCGCTGCGATTGCACCGGCCAATGCGGCCAATGCAGATCGTATTGTGGCATCTAATCCGGCACTTTCTGCCGCGAGTCAGCAGCAAGCGAAGCAGGCTTTATTAAATGAAGCAGGGCAACTTGCGAAAAATTAAAATCTCCGATTTTTTAAAATGCAGAAACCAGTCTTGATGACTGGTTTTTTATTGTGAAAATCCATCATAAATCTCAAGCTGACTCAGGCTTTGGCTCGATTTTTTGTTGCAGATCAACTAAGCTGTATTTTTCCGAAACTTCAATATTGGACTTTAAAATGGCAGTTGGTGACGTATCTATGCCACAGATGCATGTGGTAAAAGGGGTTAAAATTGGTTCGGCTGAAGCCTATGTGCGCTATCAGAACCGACGTGACCTGGTGATATTTGAACTGGCTGCAGGCTCCAATGTTGCAGGGGTATTTACTCAAAATGCCTTCTGCGCAGCCCCGGTGCATGTATCTAAAGCGCATTTACAGGTAGGGAATCCGCGTTACCTAGTGATCAATACCGGTAATGCCAATGCAGGAACTGGTCCTACAGGCATGGCAAATGCAGAAGCCACCTGTGCCAAGCTGGCTGAACTGGCAGGGATACAGGCTGCTGAAGTTTTACCATTCTCTACGGGTGTCATTGGCGAGCAATTGCCAATGGAGCGTTTGCTCAGCGGTTTACAACCTGCGCTAGACTCATTGCGTGATGATGCCTGGGTCGATGCTGCAACGGGAATCATGACCACAGATACTACACCGAAAGGCGCTTCAGAGCAGTTCGAGCTGGATGGTGTCACCTATACCATGACCGGTATTTCCAAGGGTGCCGGCATGATTCGCCCAAATATGGCAACCATGCTGGGTTATGTCGCAACCGATGCTCCAATCAGCCGTGAACTGGTTCAGCAGTTATTAACAGAAACAGTAAATGTGTCGTTTAACCGTATTACCATCGATGGTGATACTTCAACCAATGATTCCTGCATCTTGATTGCCACAGGTCAAGGCGGTGGTGCTGAAATTACTTCGACTGAAGATCCACGTTATGCGGTCGTGCTTGATGTGTTAATGCGTACCATGAAACGCTTGGCGCAACTGATTGTGCGTGATGGTGAAGGTGCCACTAAATTTATTACAGTTGCGGTAGAAGGTGGTGCTAATATTCAGGAATGCTGTGATGTGGCTTATAGCATTGCACATTCGCCATTGGTTAAAACTGCGATTTTTGCTTCTGATCCAAACTGGGGGCGTATTTTGGCAGCGATTGGTTATGCTGGTGTGCCGAATTTAGACGTTGCAAAAATTCAGGTTTGGTTAGATGATGTACAAATCTGTAAAGATGGTGGTGCGGCAGCAGACTATACTGAAGCAGCTGGTGCAGGTGTGATGGCCCAAGCTGAAATGACGATTCGTGTTGATCTTGGACGTGGTACAGCGAAAGACACGGTCTATACCTGTGACCTGTCTTATGATTACGTCAAGATTAATGCAGATTATCGTTCATAATTCAGATCGTTTCTAAAGCCTCCGTTGTGGGGCTTTTTTTATATCTTATGATTTTTAATGACTGGTCAAAAATGGCATTTTGCCAATTGTGATTAGGGTGTAGGGTAAATGTCCGTGTCATAACGGATAATTAGGATAGAGTAAAAGTTGTTATGAATAGTGCGACCAAATTAATAGCCAATGAAGCAAAGTCGATTGTGCAGGCGCATTTAGATCGTTTAGGCGTTCCTCAAGAACATCAAATGAGCCAGCAGGAAAAATTAGACAAATTTGCACAAATCAAGGCTGAGCTGGAAAAACAGGATGCCGTTTTGGTGGCGCATTATTATTGCGATCCTGAAGTGCAAGAACTGGCTGAGTTGACCGGTGGTTGTGTTTCGGATTCTCTGGAAATGGCACGTTTTGGTCGCGATCATCCAGCCTCTACGTTGGTAGTGGCAGGAGTGAAATTTATGGGTGAAACCTCAAAAATTTTATCTCCAGATAAAACCGTGCTGATGCCAACCCTGGAAGCAACCTGTTCACTGGATCTCGGTTGTCCAGTTGATGAATTTACAGCTTTTTGCGATGCGCACCCCGATCATACCGTGGTGGTGTATGCCAATACTTCCGCAGCGGTGAAAGCGCGTGCCGATTGGGTAGTGACTTCTAGCTGTGCAGTGGAAATTATTGAACATCTGGACAGTCTCGGTGAAAAAATTATCTGGGCGCCGGATCAGCACTTGGGCCGATATATCCAAAGTAAAACCGGTGCAGAAATGTTGCTCTGGGATGGTGCCTGTATCGTGCATGAAGAATTCCGTTCACGTGGTATTGTCAATATGAAAGCACTCTATCCAGATGCTGCGGTGTTGGTACATCCGGAATCCCCCATGTCTGTAGTCGAGATTGCCGATGCAGTAGGCAGTACCTCGCAACTGATTAAAGCCGCACAGACTTTGCCACATCAGCGTTTAATTGTGGCTACGGATCGTGGTATCTTCTATAAAATGCAGCAAGCAGTTCCCGATAAAGTCCTGATTGAGGCACCAACTGCGGGGGAAGGGGCAACCTGTCGTTCTTGTGCGCATTGTCCGTGGATGGCAATGAATGAGCTGGATGGTATTTTGCATGTATTACAGCATAAGGATCAGGAAGTACATGTCGATCCTGTACTGGCTGAACGCGCAAAACTGCCTCTAGATCGCATGTTGAATTTTAGTGACGGACTAAAACGTTAAAATTTGTATAAAAAATGTCTGAAGCGCTTGATAAATAAACGCTTGGCGCGTTTTTTAGGTTTTTTTTTAAGATAGGTGTTGACGTCTCCGGGCGTCACGCCTAGAATGCACACCGTACCGAACGATGTTCGATACGAAAGCTGAGATGAATCGGAGCATAGCACAGCCTGGTAGTGCACCTGGTTTGGGACCAGGGGGTCGTAGGTTCGAATCCTACTGCTCCGACCAATTCTTCAAGGCAAATGATGTTTGCATCAGTAACGCGCTTGTAGCTCAGTTGGATAGAGCATCCGCCTTCTAAGCGGATGGTCACAGGTTCGAATCCTGTCAGGCGCGCCATTTGGTCGCTTGATGTTAAGAATCAAAATGATGGTGGATGTAGCTCAGTTGGTAGAGCCCTGGATTGTGATTCCAGTTGTCGCGGGTTCGAATCCCGTCATTCACCCCAACTTTTAAAGTTGAAATCGGAGCATAGCACAGCCTGGTAGTGCACCTGGTTTGGGACCAGGGGGTCGTAGGTTCGAATCCTACTGCTCCGACCATCTCCTTAAAGATGGTCGAGATAAAAGATACCGCGTTAAGCGGTTTTTTTATGCCTGAAATTCAACAAGAGTAAAAAATATACAATATTATTTATAATTGCCTTTTTAATAATTGCTTATACAAGTACTTATATCTCTATATCAATTTATTCTTCACTCAATATAGATGTTCAGGTGAGATGGATTTTTTATTTTGTGTCTTTTGTTGAAGAAGGATCATGATGCGTTTAAGGGTTGGGAAATATTGAGGCATTCTCATTTTTATACTAGGCAGAGTAAAACTTGAAGTGCGACATAAACCACCTAATTAATTTAAAGGGTTTATGGAGTATATAAAATTGTCATACCATCATCTTAACTTTGAAGATCGTACTGCATTAATGCTTGAGTCAAGAA
>NZ_VPCG01000075.1:0-7082 GCF_013418355.1 Acinetobacter sp. YH12151
ATTTTTTAATTTATCTTATATGGGACTTTTAAAATTAACATCAATATATGGCGTTCAATTATTGTTGTCAATAAATACTGCATAAACGTCCACATAAGACTGCATAAACGTCCACATAAGACTGCATAAACGTCCACATAAGACTGCATAAACGTCCACATATACAGTTATAAGTTAATGATTTTAAACAGTTAAATGTGTTCTAAAATTATAAAATTATAAAATTATTAAAAAGAGGGGAGTCTTAAAAACTGCCTATGTACTCGCTAAAGCTCGTACTTTATTGAAGCTCGTTCCTCGCTTCGAGGGGCAGTTTTTAACTAATTTCAGTACTACTTATAAAATCAAAAAAACAGGACTATGACACTCGCTTTACTCGTGACTTTTCAAAAGCAAAAGCAAAAGCAAAAGCTTCAAAGTTCGCACCCATTCGGGATGCTCTATACCTACCGTTTAAAATCGAAAGGGAGTTTGTAATCAAGGAAAAGACAGGGACGAAATTTTTATAATGCTCAATCGCTCGTAGACACTCGCTCGGTTTTTACAACATTAAACAATTGATTTAAAAAACTTTTAAAAAATAAAGTAAATATAAAAAGCCTATTCAACAATGAATAAGCTTTCAGAAAAACATTCAACTAAGTAATTTTGGCATGTAATCTAAAGCAACAGGATCTCTAGTTTTAAAGTAGGCTGTTGCACATTCAGGTATCCAAATATCATCAACAAATTTAATAAAAATAGGTAATAAATTATTTTCATATTGCCTAGCATCTACTTGATTTCCATCAGGAAATTTATGTGAATACATTTTAAATTTATTTTGGAGTTCTGGGTGATTTTCTTGCAGAAATTTTGAAAATCTTTTACCAACACTAACATCTGGTCTAATTTCTTTACCTGTAAATGCTTTATTTGGAATTGTATAACCTACTTTTTCAAATCGACCATATAAACGAATAAATAACTCACTGATTACTGAGAAATAACCTTTATCTGTTCTATCCCAATTGTCATTAAAACGAACAATAAAATTAGGTGTTTCAAGACGATTAATTCCAAAACTACCAGTTTTACGAATAGATGGTATTACTTCCTTAGTTACCCATTTTCTAAACTGCTTGGCTGAAGGTTTTTTACTTTGAAATACCAAAGCATATAAGCCACTTTCGGAAACAATATTAACTTTTCTTAACTGACCTGCTATACGGATTTGGTATAGCTGCTTTTCATCATCATCTAGTGATGAAACTGCACGAGGAACGTTTTGAATATCTAGGAGCTTACAAACTTCACTTGCGACAAACCAAACTTCACCTTCTATTTGAATGGTTGTTAAGTCATCTAAAATACGTTCATCATTTTCATATTTAAATATTTGTAATTGCATTTTTCCTCTGCCAATATCTAATTTATCAACTGCTTACGATACAACCTATCATATATAAGTCTACTATTGGTTTTCTAACCGTAATATTCAATTTCTCGTATAGCAGAGCATCATAATATTGATATAAAAAACATCATAAATCATTTTATTACATTAAAATTAATGCAAAAGTAAAGAAAAAATCTTACAATTTGTTTATATATGTATTGTTTGGAGCACTAATTATGCCAGCAGTCAATTTTAATATGCGGTTAGACACTGAATTAAAAGACAAAGTTACCCCAATTTTGGAGGATTACGGTTTAACTATGCCACAGGCATTTAAATTGTTTTTGAATCAAATTGCTAAAACGAAAACTGTTCCATTATCCTTTGATTATGCAAGGGAAATAACTTTAACCCCTAAAGCAACAGTAAAGTTACTTCAATCTCTTAAAGAAATTGAAAGTGGCGAGTACACCGAGTATGAAACGGTAGAAGAAGCAATCAAAGCAATGTCGGAAGAAGCGCATGGCTAAACGTAAAATTCTCGTTACCAGTTCTTTTAAACGTGATATTAAAAAGCGTTATTTGGAGTTGGTAACGGCTGAATGGGCAGAAGTTCTAGATTGCTTAGCAGAAAGTCAGCCATTACCTGAAAAATATTTAGATCATCCGCTAAAGGGTGGAGCAGAATTTAAAAATTGTCGTGATTGCCATGTAAAGCCTGATTTAGTCTTAATTTATAGACTTGTTGGTGAAGATATATTGGAACTACATCAGTTAGATAGTCATTCAGAAATTTTTGGATGAATAAATTATTCGTAAACATTAGATTTGTTATTTAATTCAATATCTTATATAAAGTAATATTTGATTTTATAAGAGTTTTTAATGGAACAGAATGTTTGGGATGAACGTATTTTTTTACAACCTAAAAAAAAGGATGATGTACGTAACGAATCGGAACGTGATTATGCCAGATTAATACATTCAGCTGCTTTTCGTCGTTTACAAGCAAAAACTCAAGTATTAGGTCTTGGCGAAAGTGATTTTTATAGAACAAGATTAACTCACTCTATGGAAGTTGCGCAAATAGGAGTAGGAATTGTTCGTTGGTTGAAAAAAGGAACATACGATAATAAACCCTCTAATGAGGTTTTAGAAAATATTTTACCTAAATCATCTTTGATTAATGCCATTTGCTTAGCTCATGATTTAGGACATCCTCCATTCGGACATGGTGGAGAAGTAGCATTAAATATTTGCATGCGTGAGTATGGTGGTTTTGAAGGTAATGGACAAACACTACGAATATTGTCAAAACTAGAAAAATACACTGAAAAAAATGGTATGAATCCAACAAGAAGATTACTATTAGGTGTATTAAAGTATCCTGTCTCTTATAGTATTGTTTGTAATAATGAGTCTTATGGTAATGTTCCAAGTACTAAGTGGTTAGCTAAGGCTAATGAACAAAAACCGCCGAAATGTTATTTAGATACTGAAAAAAGTTTGGTTGATTGGATATTTAAAGATTTATCATTAGAAGATGTCAAACAATTTACTAGTTTAAGTCAATATGAGCCTAAGAAACATCTGAAGCCCAAGTTTCATAGTTTAGATGCGTCTATTATGGAACTAGCAGATGATATTTCTTATAGCCTACATGACTTTGAAGACGCTATTTCATTAGGCTTAATAACTTCAAAAGAATGGAATAATTATAACGAAGGAAAAGAAAAGATTTTTAATGATTGTGATTTTGTCTTAAAAGACTTGAGTGATGAATTATTTAATTCAGATACTTATGATCGAAAATCTGCTATAGGTCAGCTAGTTCATAAATTCATAACAAAGATTGTACTTAAAGAGATAAAAGAGTTTGAAGAACCATTATTACGGTGGAATGCAGTCTTATTAAAGCCATTTGAAGTGTTAAGAAAACATATTTTTGACCTAGTCTATAAAGAGGTCATCAAAAGTCCAAATGTTCAATTATTAGAGTTTAAAGGACAAAAGATAATAATAGAATTATTCGAAGCCTTATCATCTGATCCAGAGCGCTTACTACCTAAATCAGCTCTTAATAATTATAAAGAAGCTCAAGGTGATGAGAATAAAATGAGAGTAATTTGTGACTATATAGCTGGTATGACAGATGAATATGCAACTAGATTATATGAAAAAATTTATGCTCCACATAAAGGCTCTATATTTGATCAGATGTGATAACTCATAAACAGCTCGATCCTTTGAAATATGGCTTTAGCCATGTTTCAAAGTCGGGCAACTTTGCGCTTGCTGTAGTCTGATTAGTAATGAGAAAAACCAAGCAAAGTACCGATCAACTAGTATTTTTTAGGGTCGATCTGACACCAGTCATAGGTTTTTTCTTTGACGTTATTTGGTTCAAATGAGTAACACGGCTTTTTCGTCATGATTCTGACGAGTGTTTCTCCATCATCAACTTTGATTTGAAGGGCATATTGTTCTAATGCTTTCTTATCTGCTCTGCGCTGTTGAATTTCATCAAGGCTCGGCACATACAAAAATATAGCCAAAAGCAACACGATAACCAAAGCCACAAAAGTAGTGGCAAAAAACAGGATGAATTTTGCATTTAGTTTAGCTGCAACTTGATTTAACTGCTGAATACTGTTGTTTAATGCGCCTGTATGCTTCTTATTTGCCTTCTCTAGTGATTGTTCAGCCCTATTAAGTACTCCACTAGATACTTCATTGTAAAATGTTTCTAATCGCTTCTTATCGTCTGCTATGGCTTCTCTGTATTCTTTCATGGATGCCAATAAAATATAGAGCTGGTCATCTAAGTCATCATTTGGGTTGTTCATCGTGACCATCCATCATTATCTAAATTTCGTGATGCCTTACGGTTTGCTTGCTCGGCTCGTTGTTTGTCTAGGTCTTGTTGTCGCTGTCTTTCTGCTTGGCGTTCCAGTTCTAGGAGTTTTGTTTCTTGGTTCTTCTGCCATTGCTCAAAACCTTGCTCGACACGGCTTAAACCACGCTGTAAAACGCTCTCTTTCTGCTGTTTTTCTTGGTTAAGCTGTTGGGCATTCTGCTGTTTTACATTGTCATTAAAACGGCTGATTTCAGTGTCTATGCCTTGTCTGCGTAATTGGGTGACTTTAGTGCCTTCATGAATGGTGGCTTGTAGTCTGTTGTTCTGATCAGCATAGCTGCGGTGATCTATTTTTTCTTTATGCCCTGCGCGTTCCAGTGCCCGATTGGCTAGATTTGCCCATGTTCCTCGAATGTATTTAATATCTTCTTGGGTTGTTCCCATTTCTAGGCTTTTGCGCTTGGCATTACTGAGTTCAATATCTGCTTTGGTGGTTAAGATAAGTTTATTGTCTGCATCTAATTCAGCTTTTCGGGTGGTGAGCATGATATGGGCATGATGGTTTTTATCGTTACCGCCTTTGCTCGGTTCGTGAATAGCTAAATCTGCGATGACCCCATAGTGATCAACAAGGGATCTAGCAAAGTCTTTTGCCAAGTCCCGACGTTGATCGGGATTTAATTCATCAGGTAGGGCAATGATCCATTCTCTAGCAGTTCGGGCATCTTTGCGGTTTTCTGTTTTTTCTGCCAAGTTCCACAGTTCATTACGGTCAATTTCAATATCTAGATTAGACAGAATTTCAGAATGGGAGACACCGTCCTTTCTCGTAAAATCATGCGTCAATCCTGTACGCTCATCTTTGAGTTTTTCCCCTGCACGATAAGCACTCGATGCAACCGCAGTTCGTCCCGAACTTCGGTTAACCGTTTTAGTGGAACAGTGATAAATTGCCATGCCTTCGCCTTGAGATGCTTTTGCTTTTAAAAATTGCGTAGCAGTTTTTGGGGTTAAGGGGATGCCCCTTACGCAAACTTTGACTTGGATGAAATCCAAGTCGTAAGTGCGCATTTCATGAAAAACACGATAGCATATTACCCGCTTGAATTTCAATTCATAGGGTCTTATGCTTGAGTGGTTTTCTATATCCTGAAATTAACCGTTATGACAAAATCTGCTGAAAATATTGAAAAGAAAATTGAAGCCCAATTAGAAAAGCTGAAACAGTTAAAAGCCCAAAAACAGGCTATCGAAGCAAGAGAAAAAACCAAGCAAAAGGAACAGGAAAGAAAGGACGATACAAGACGTAAAATTTTGCTCGGTTCTTATTTAATTAAAAAGATGCAAAGTAATGAAGCCAACAAAGAAAAAATACTTACGGAACTTAATGAATATTTAACTGAAAATAGAGATAGACAGCTTTTTGATTTACCCGATATTGAAGCCTAATTTTTCTTGGCTCTTTGTTTTTCTTGTTCGGCTTTATACTCTGGAATAAGCTCATTTAAGACCTTTTGTATGTTTTCCTTATCCTCGATCTGCAAATGATCTCGATAGTAAATTAAGTTCTGTATTTTGCTTTCCATCTGCATTTTTTCAGTGGGTTCGGCATGTTGGGATAGTCGGGATAATAGGAAGATATAACCGCAGATATTCTCCCTCGCAATTTCATAATTAACTATGTCGGCATACTCAATTTGAACGCCTTGAAAATTGGCTGTTAGGTTCTCCAGTTGCATCATTATTTAAATCCTGCTTTCTCTAAAATTGGGTAAAGCTCTCTAAATTTTTCAGGCTCTAAAAGCATGTCAGCAATACGGATCGCAAATTGTTGAAAGCTTTCTGTACCTTGTGAATACTTACTCATTTCAGGCATTTCTGACATTTTATTAGCGAATAAATGCCGTTGTGCATCGGTCATTTTGATAAAAAAGTCTGGAGTATTTGGGTCTCGTTTTGAATTTATCTGTTTTTTTAACTTAGCCACTTTAAGCTTAAATTTGAATGAAAAGCCTGTAATCGTTCGTCCCCGTTTATGTTGTTCGTATTCAATTTTATAATCAGAATATTGATTCACTTGGTCTACAGCCACATCTAAGACGCGTTTTTTAAAATCAGCAGTCATTTTATATTGTTTTTCTTCTACACCTAATTGCCCCCGTAACTGTTCTATTTCAATAAATGGAATATGCCCTACATTTTTCCATTTCATTAAGAGTTCAAACAATCTAGTGGCGTAGGTACTGGTAAAGTCGGTAGTTTGAGACAAGTAATAGCTTGTGAAATATTCTTTTGAATTAGCAACTAAGAGGACAACATCACTGGTAAGTTGAAAGTGTAATAACCCCTCTGATTCTGTATAACCGATCTTTTGTACCCATCGTGATTTCATAACGGTTGGTATATCGCAATCTCTTAGCTTTTTAGGACGTTTAAGGGTGTATTCCCTACCAAACTCCAAGCCATATAAGGTGTATGAGAAATAGCGTAAAAACAACCGTTCTGATGCTTCTTTTAATGCTCGATAAGCTACTGAGCCATCAACCTTAAATTGTTCAGCATATTCCCCTGCATGTATGGTGAGAACTGTATCACTGGTGATCTCTTGGTGCTGATTATTGGCTTTGACCAAAGCCAATCCAATTAAGCGTTGCTCTACTAGACTCAAGGTATAACTTGCATCAATCAGGGCATTATTTTTAACAACTAAATCGTTTGCCATTTTTTAATTTATCTTATATGGGACTTTTAAAATTAACATCAATATATGGCGTTCAATTATTGTTGTCAATAAATACTGCATAAACGTCCACATAAGACTGCATAAACGTCCACATAAGACTGCAT
>NZ_VPCG01000076.1:0-6859 GCF_013418355.1 Acinetobacter sp. YH12151
CTAAACGTAAGATTATCGTAACCAGTTCTTTTAAACGTGATATTAAAAGACGTTATTTAGAACTGGTTACGGCTGAATGGGCAGAAGTATTAGATTGTTTAGTCGCAAATAATCCTTTGCCTGAAAAGTATTTAGATCATCCCTTGAAAGGTGGTGCAGAGTTTAAGAATTGTCGTGATTGTCATGTGAAGCCTGATTTAGTCTTGATCTATAGGCTTGTTGGTGACGATATTTTAGAACTGCATCAGTTGGATAGCCATTCCGAAATTTTTGGATGAATAAAGCTCGATGCTTTGAAATATGGCTTTAGCCATGTTTAAAAGTCGGGCAACTTTGCGACTGCTGTCATTGGTTTGGTGATGGAAAAGCCGAGCAAAGTACCGCCTAATCACTATTTTGGGTCAATCACACAATAATCTTTATTCGCTCCATGACAGTCATTTTTCATGATGCGGACGCAAGATTTTCCATTGCAATTTTTAATGTCTAGGCTGTATTTTTGTTCTAGCCATGCAACGTCTGCTCTACGCTGTTTAATTTCGTCCATGCTCGGCACATATAAAAATAATGCTAAAAAGAAAACGATCAGTAAGCTAACAAAAGCACTGGCGTAGATTGCCATGAATCGCCAATCAAGTTGATTGGTTGCATTGTTTAATTCCCGAATACTGTTATTGAGTGCATCTATTTGCTTCTGATTGGCGTTTTTTAGATGTTTTTCGGTCTTATTGAGTACTCCGCTAGCTACTTCCTTGTAAAACGCTTCTAATCGCTTGTTATCGTCTGCTATGGCTTCTCGGTATTCTTTCATGGATGCCAATAAAATATAGAGCTGGTCATCTAGGTCTTTTTGGTTGCTCATCGGTACATTCCGCCCTGATCTAAGTCTTGTGATGCCTTACGGTTGGCTCGCTCGGCTTGTTGTTGCTCTAGTTTTTGCTGTCGTTGCAATTCGGCTTGGCGTTCTTGTTCTAGGCGTTTGGCTTCTTGATTTTTCTGCCATTGCTCGAAGCCTTGCTCGGCACGGTTTAAACCGTGCTGTAAAACGCTGTCTGTGCGCTGTTGCTGTTGTTCGAGGTGTTGGGCGTTGTGTTGCTTCACATGGTCGTTATAACGGCTGATTTCTGTGTCTATGCCTTGTCTACGTAGTTGAGTGACCGAAGTTCCCTCATGAATGGTGGCTTGTAGTCCATTGCTCTGATCGGCATAGCTGCGGTGGTCTATTTTTTCTCGGTAGCCTGCTCGCTCCAGTGCATGATTGGCTAAGTCTGCCCATGTTTCCCGAATTTGCTTAATATCTTCTTGGGTTGTTCCCATATTTAGGCTTTTGCGTTTGGCGTTGCTGAGTTCAATATCCGTTTTTGTGGTCAGGGCAAGTTTATTGTCTGCGTCTAATTCCGCTTTTCGGGTGGTGAGCATGATATGGGCGTGATGGTTTTTATCATTTCCGCCTTTGCTCGGTTCATGGATGGCTAAGTCTGCGATCACGCCATAACGATCAACAAGCGATTGAGCAAACTCTTTTGCCAAGTCCTTGCGCTGATCTCCATTCAGTTCGTCAGGCAGGGCAATCACCCATTCTCTAGCGGTTCGGGCATCTTTGCGGTTTTCGGATTGTTCTGCCAAGTTCCACAATTCGTTACGGTCTATTTCTATATCGAGGTTAGACACAATTTCGCTATGGGTGACACCGTCCTTTCTCGTAAAGTCATGGGTTAGTCCTGTTCGTTCATCTTTGAGTTTTTCCCCTGAACGGTAGGCAGACGATGCAACAGCAGTTCGTCCCGAACTTCGATTCACTGTTTTTGTTGAGCAATGATAAATCGCCATTTTTTCTTTTGCCTTTTTAAATTGCGTAGCAATTTTTTGGGGTTAAGGGGAATCCCCTTACGCAAACTTTGACTTGGATGAAATCCAAGTCGTAAGTGCGCATTTCATGAAAAACACGATAGCATATTACCCGCTTGAATTTCAATTCACAGGGTCTTATGCTTGAGTGATTTTCTATATCCCGAAATTAAACGTTATGAAAAAATCTGCTGAAAATATCGAAAAGAAAATTGAAGCCCAGTTAGAAAAGCTGAAACAGTTAAAAGCGCAAAAACAGGCTATCGAAGCAAGAGAAAGGACAAAGCAAAAAGAACAGGAACGAAAAGATGATACTCGGCGTAAAATTTTGCTCGGTTCTTATTTAATTAAGAAAATGCAGAATGAAGCTAACAAAGAAAAAATACTCGCTGAACTCAACGAATATTTAATAGAAAATAGAGATAGACAGCTTTTTAACTTACCTCCTATTAATGAAGTTCAAGAAAAAAAATACGATACTTTTGAAAAGGAATTTAAGTCATTTGAGGAGGCGGATAGTTTTTCTAAAAGATTTCTTAAAAACATGAATGGATTTACCTCTATTAAAGAAGTAAATGGCACATGGCTCTTAATTATGGGAGTCGATGAATCTAGTGACCAATATATTGAACTAGCAGATATTTTCTACAATCCATCATACGAGGAACTTCACACAGAAGATGAAGATGAAGATGAAGATTGGGAGCCAGATTTTGATAGTGATCGCAAGGTTACGAATGTAGGGCTTAACGGTTATCCAGCAGGTTACGATACTAGCCTTACTAACCGCTATTGAACCTAGTTAGTTTTAAGCTGGCTGAAATCCAGCTTTTTCTAAGCAAGGATAAAGCTCTCTAAATTTTTCAGGCTCTAAAAGCATATCAGCGATACGAATAGCAAATTGTTGGTAGCTTTCTGTTCCTTGCGAATATTTACTCATATCAGGCATTTCAGACATTTTATTGGCAAATAAATGACGTTGGGCATCAGTCATTTTGACAAAAAAGTCAGGTGTATTGGGATCACGCTTAACTTCAATTTTTGGCTGTTGTTTCTGTTTTAACTTAAATGAAAAGCCTGAAATTAAACGTCCTTTTTTATGCTGTTCATACGTCACGGTAATATCTGTATGTTCGTTGATCTGCTTAATAGAAGGCTCTAGTACACGCTTTTTAAAGTCACTCATTGCTGTGTACTCATTTTCTAAAAGTCCTAGTCTATTTCTAAAAGTACTAATTTCTATTTGTGGCACTTTACCGACTTCACGCCAAGCTATAAGAAGTTCATAAAGCCTAGTAGCGTACTTACTTGTTAAGTGTGCGACTTGTTTGGCTTGGTAGCTTGTGAAGTGTTCTTCTAAGCGTGTTACCAGTGGGACAACATCAGGAGCAAAAGTTATTTCTAGTAATGCTAAATCATCAACATAAAAAATACGGCTAACCCAACGTGAACGTACAACACCAGTTTTCCCTGTTCTTTTATATTCTGCTGTATAGCTAAACTGACGGTTAAATAAGTTATTCACTGCTTCTTTAAGGGCTTTATACGAAGCATCAATGGATACATTAAACAACTTTGCATAATCACTAGCATGAATTTCTAACTTGCTATCGGCTGTGATGCCCTGCCCTGATTCTCTGGCATTAATGATGGCAAGCATAATCAGACGCTGTTCTGTTAATTCCAAGTTATAACTGGCATTGATTAAAGCATTATCTTTCACAACTAAACTGTTCTTCATAAAACAGTCCTTATTATTATTGAATTAAAAGACAATGTATTCCAATATCCTTTTAAGGTCAACTTATTTAATGTCCTTTAATTAAGAGCTACTGTCCGTTTATATAAGAGCTACTGTCCGTTTATATAAGAGCTACTGTCCGTTTATATAAGAGCTACTGTCCGTTTATGCCTTCTGAAATGCACGTATACCAATGCTTTCACCCTTCCTAAAAGCATTTAAAAGCTTTAAAAAATAATTAAAAGCATTTCGAGAGGGGAGTACAAACTGCCCTAGGTACTCGCTAAAGCTCGTACTTTATTGAAGCTCGTTCCTCGCTTCGAGGGGCAGTTTTTAATTAATACTGTTCGTGATATTCAAAAGTAAAAGCATTGTTAATGTATTCGCTTCGCTCATACTTTTTGAAAAGCAAAAGCTCCAAAGTTCGCACCCATTCGGGATGCTCTGTAACTACCGTTTAAAATCGAAAGGAAGCTTGTAATCAGAGAAAAGGCGAGGTCGAAATTTTGATGATGCTCAATCGCTCGTAGACACTCGCTCGGTTCTTATTATCTAGGTTTTAATTATTTACTGGAGCTAATCAAAGTTGTGAAACATTGATGAAATATTAGTCGTGGAACGTGAAAAATCATAAAAAAAGCCCGAGCATGACGTTTCGGGCTATTAAGTATTGACTATAACATTGAAAGATAAGGAAAATATCTAAGCATTTCGGATAAGGTGTATTATGTTAATTTTAGGGAAGCTTAACTATTTATTGGTAACCCTTTAAATTACATAGCTAATTCAGATTCCAATTTTTCAATTTCTTCTAACGCTTTTCGCCATCGAGAATCTTTTTCCATATATCCTCGCAAAATTGCAGAAAATGGATAATGTGATTTTAAGCGATGTCTAATTTTTTTTGCTTCCTGAATCTTTTCTTCAACAAGCCAGTCATCTAAATTTTTAAAGAAATTTCGTCTTAAATCTAAAAATGCACTATGTACATCAATAATCTTTTCTCGTAAATTTTCTTTACTTACTGCTTGTATGCCACTATTTTCGCTATTAAAGCATTTTGATATTAATTCTTTAGATGTTTCTGCCTTTGCAAAAAAAATGTGATCAGTAGGACAATCATTAACTACTTCTATATCATCATCAGGCATTCGATAATAAATTTTAATCCATTCCTCAACTAAATGATCAGCATTACAACAGTCAAGCATATCGTCAAAATATTTGTTTTTGATCGAATTACAACGAGAGCATGCATAATAAAGATTATTCCAATCTAGAATTAAAGCTTCATTCCCTTCGTGAGGAATAAAATGCTCTACATTTAAATTAGAAAAATATTTCTGTTCACAAATATAGCATTTCTCATGAAAATCTTTTCGCAGTTGCTCTACAACAATAGGATCTCTATAGTCTTTAGTTTTCCAATCAACTGGTCTATCAGATTTAGATACTTTAAACATCTAAATCCTCCAACTCATTGTGATCAGAAAGCATATTGATAGCTTGAAGATAAAGGTTCTTAATTTTTTTATCTAAAACATCAGTTGTTTCTAAAGGCTTTAATTCTTTTACAATAGCCCTAATTGCCTCAAAATTCATTTGATCTTTATTTAAAAGATTTTTCAGACATTCAATAGAGTTTATTGTTTCAGAACTCACAGTATCTACATGAAATAAACCTTTAATAACAGATTCATATGAATATTGGCTTAAATTATCCTCAAAGAATTCACCACTAGATATATCATAAACAACAGTTTCATCACTTGTTGAAGTAATTACGAAAGGTGAGTGAGTACTTACAATAAATTGTAAATGAGGGAATAGTTTTATAAAAAATGGAAGTATCTTTTTTTGTAGTGAAATATGTAGATGGGCATCAATTTCATCAATTATTACAATACCTTCTAATTGGTCAGGTGTAATATCAAAAAATTCTGAACGTACAAGAAGATCTGCTAAAATTTCAAAAATAGCTAGATAACCAGATGAAAGTGTTTGGAAATCAAATTCCCGATTCTTAAGAGATATTTTAAATTTATAGTTTTGGCGATAAAAAACTAGGTGGGTACTCTCATCTTCAAATAAAAATTTGAGATGACGATCAAAATCATCAAACCATTTTTGAAATTTATTAGCTTGTACTTGATTATTATCTTCAGTAATCGCTAAAGATTGGTTTACTTTTATATTCACTAAATGTTGTTCAAGCTTATTACCAAAATTCACATCTTGATTGTTTCTTAAACTTGAAATAGCTTTATTTTTTTCCTCTTCAATAGAAGACGTATGTTTTGTTTCTTGAATAGAAGCAATACGCATAGCTTTGAAAAAAACAAAGATGGCTTTTAAATTATCATAATGATTTATAAGTTTAAATTCTTCTAAAAACTCTAAATTTAATCCTTCATTAATTTTTTTTAGTCTATCAGTCTGGTAATCAATTTGGCTTTGAGCACTAGTAAATGCATAGCTTCCAGCAGGCTCATTTTTTTGCTTATTTATCCAAAATTCTAACTGATGTTCTGCTTCATCTTTTATTTGAGCTTCTTTTTTAAGATGTATTTTTATTTTATTTGATAATAGATTTAAAAAACTCGTTTTACCACTTCCATTTTTTCCAGTGATAATCAAGTTTCTAGCAATTAATGGAATATTAATAGTGGGAATTCCTGCATGTGGAATTTCCCCATGGATGTTCATTAAATATTTCATATTTATAGTATAAATGACTAAATTATTAGCCTTCTATACTATAATTTAAATCACAGATTTAAAAGAAATATGGTCTACATAAACTCTCTTATGCGAAATTCAGGTATCAGAAACCATTTATTACAACAAAAATAATGAAAAAATAAAGAATTTGCTTTATATTGTCTTTACTTTAATGGTTTTTGAGTGAGGAAATCATGTCCGCAGTCAATTTCAATATGCGCTTAGAAGCAGAGTTAAAAGAACAAGTCACACCTATTTTGGAAGACTACGGTTTGACTATGCCCCAAGCATTCAAACTGTTCTTGAATCAAATCGTTAAAACTAAAGCAATTCCTTTATCTTTTGACTATGCGAGAGAAACTGCTTTAACGCCTAAAGCAGCAGCCAAGTTACTTCAATCTTTAAAAGAGATCGAAAATGGTGAGTACACCGAGTACGAAACGGTAGAAGAAGCGATTAAAGCTATGTCGGAAGAAGCACATGGCTAAACGTAAGATTATCGTAACCAGTTCTTTTAAACGTGATATTAAAAGACGTTATTTAGAACTG
>NZ_VPCG01000077.1:0-6560 GCF_013418355.1 Acinetobacter sp. YH12151
ACTGAAATCTGAAGTGAGTCGTCGATTAACTTTTGTGGTTGAAGCGGCCCAGTTTCTTCAACACACCTTCTAAAAAATCAATTTCTAATGCCTGCTCACCGATTTTTGCATGTAGTTTTTTTAGATCGATGGGTGGTTCTGTTGGAGCTTTTGATTGATCGAAAGCTTGCGAGGAAGCTGAAATCAGTTGATTTTTCCAGTCAATAATTTGGTTTTGATGAACATCAAATTCAGCACTCAATTCAGCAAGTGTTTTTTCTGCTTTAATCGCAGCAAGTGCTACCTTAGCTTTAAAGTCATTTGAATGATTTCTTCTTGGTCTACGTGTCATAAAATACTCCATATATTGATGTTTATAACATCATTTGGGGAGCAAAATATCACTTATAAGTGTTGTTCAAATTTCCTGATCCACCTCTATATATTCAACGGCTTCTCGAAGTGAACATTCCTTGTCATCTTTTTCAATATCTTCTGTCGTGGTTACAATAATATCTGCACTATACGCCTGCCCTGCCATACACAGCAAAGCCATGCCTATGCTCTTCTTGAGCATAACCTTCTCCTTAATTTTTATTTCTTTCTTTTTCTTCTAAAGTTGCAGAATCCTTGCAACTGTGAATTATTTTGCCTTACTGTGGCATAGACTGAGTAATTACTCAAGAATTTTTATGATTTACCGATATTCGTCAATCAAGGCATAAATCTGTCGCAGATTGGCATTGCTGACCTTCAGTTTTTCTCCCTTAAGCAGTTGAATAATTTGCTCTAATCTCTGAAGAAGTACCGAAGTTTGATGTGGCCCATGACTCAGTAAATAGTCAAAAATTTGAGGATCTAAATGAATCCCCCGACGATCCAGTACGGATGAAACCAGCGCATAACGATCAGCATAAAGACTACCACTCGGCACACGGGTACTCACCGCTTGTGTTAAGCGTGACTGTAGATCTGGCAGCTCAAGCTTAAGTTCAATCGGCGCAAAGCGTGAAGAAAATACCAACTGTCCGCCGCCTTCATTATTATAATTAATCAGATGAAAGACTGCGCGCTGCCAATGCGGCACACCACTAATCGCTTCAATATCATCGAGTGCGACCAGATCAAAACGATCCAGCGAGGTAATCGCCTCGGTCGGTGCATCTAGAAGCTCAAGTAAAGATACCTGAATCGCAGATTTCCCTACTTCAAGATAAGAGTCACAGATAGCAGACAATAAATGACTTTTCCCTGTACCCGCCCCACCATAGACATAAAAACGGCTGATTAAGCCTGCATGTAATTGACGCACTGCATCAATCACATGCCCCCAACCCGGCCCTGAAAAATCACTGATTCGGGCATCGAGCTGAGGTTCTATATCTAACTGCAATTGACGCATATGATTTTTTGGCCTTATGAGTCTTTACCATGGGGATCATGAATTTTACTTGAGTTCTCCTCTGCTTGCAGCGGTTTTTTCTCTGGCTTTTTCATTTCAATATCAACATCTAAGTCTGCTGTTTCGATATTGATTGAACCGGTAGAGGCATCTTGCATCACAATGGCCCGATCGCCATAAAATGTTGTGTGTTCATAGTACTCGCGTACATGCCGCAGTAGTACCACAATCACGGCTGCCACCGGTAATGCAATCAGCATTCCCAGGAAGCCTGCCAGCTGTGCACCTGCCAATACGGCAAATACTACGGCAACAGGAGAAAGACCAATTTTATCGCCCAGCAAGAATGGTTGCAGAATATAACCTTCAACTGCCTGTCCGACCATAAACACAATGCCGACCAATACCAGTTGCCACCAGTCAATCCCAAATTGCAATAAGGTCGCAATCACCGCTGCAATAATACCGACTGCAAAGCCCAGATAAGGAATAATACTGGCCAGACCTGCCACCATACCAATAATCAATCCAACTTCAAGACCAATCAGTTGCAAGCCCACCGCATAGACAATTCCCAGCAAGATCATGACCAGAAACTGCCCTTTAACAAAAGCACCCAGCACGCTATGACATTCGCCCACAATTTTTAGTGTACTTTTTTCATAAGGACGTGGAATCAGGCGGCGCAAACTCCCCAGCATACGATCCCAATCCAGCAGGAAATAGAAGGCAATGATGGGAATTAAGACAATCGTACCGCCAATCTGGAGAAAATTAATTCCGGATTGAGCAAGGCGTAACAAGAATGCCTGAATACTGTCTGCGCTATAATTGGTTTGTACATAATTCATGACCACATCAGAAATCTGATTGGTATCAATTTCCATTTCAACGACATTAAAGGTATTGGACAACCATGGTAAAAAGGTCGAATTAATCCATCCAATGATCGCGGGTATATTGTCACGTGCATACATCAACTGTTGCCAGATCAGTGGCACTAAATACCAGATGGCCAAGGTCAGTACAATTCCGATTCCGATAAAAACGATACTAATAGAAAGCCAACGCGGCAGACCCACATCATGCAATTTATCCACCAGCGGGCTAAATAGATAAGCCACTAAAAGTGCTGCAACAAATGGAATTACAACGGGTTTTAATAAGTATAAAGTCCATAACAATAAAGCTATCCCAGCTAGGATAAACACGCGACGCAATGTGCGATCTACCATAAAGTTTCGCCTTTTCTCTATTAATCATTCTAAAAATTAAAATATTTCAATAAAGATAGCATTTTAGATCAGAAATACCATAAGAGTTTTATATATTCAGGTTATAATCGCCACCGCGAATGCGGAGACTTCATTATGAGCAACTCAACTTCTACCCCAAATACTGGTTTAAGCTACAAAGATGCAGGTGTCGACATTGAAGCGGGCGACGCGTTAGTCGATCGTATCAAATCTGTCGCTAAGCGTACCTCACGTCCCGAAGTTATGGGCGGTCTAGGTGGCTTTGGTGCACTTTGTAAAATTCCTAAAGGTTATGAAGAACCTGTTCTCGTATCTGGCACAGATGGTGTGGGTACAAAATTACGTTTAGCATTGAATTTGAACCGTCATGACACAATTGGTCAAGACCTGGTGGCAATGTGTGTTAACGACCTTCTCGTGTGTGGTGCTGAACCACTGTTCTTCCTCGACTATTATGCAACTGGTCATTTGAATGTGGATGTTGCTGCAAATGTTGTCACTGGTATCGGTACTGGTTGTGAGCTTGCTGGCTGTGCACTGGTCGGCGGTGAAACTGCTGAAATGCCAGGCATGTATGAAGGCGAAGATTACGATCTTGCAGGTTTCTGTGTCGGTGTCGTTGAGCAAAGCAAAATTATTGATGGCTCTAAAGTCAAAGCCGGTGACGTTTTAATTGGTGTTGCTTCTTCAGGTGCACACTCAAACGGTTACTCACTGCTTCGTAAAATTCTAGACGTGAAAAATGTTGATTTAACTCAAATCGTTGATGGTCGCCCACTTGCAGATGTTGCAATGGAACCAACCCGTATTTATGTCAAATCGATTCTTGAATTGCTTAAACATGTCGATGTACACGCAATGGCACACATCACCGGTGGCGGTTTGCCAGGTAACTTACCTCGCGTCCTTCCAAATGGTGCTCAAGCGCTTGTGAATGAATCTTCTTGGGAATGGCCTGAGCTATTCAAACTTCTACAACGTGAAGGCGGTGTAGAGCAGTTTGAAATGTATCGTACCTTTAACTGTGGCGTCGGCATGGTGCTTGTGGTTGATGCAAATGAAGCTGACAAAACTGTTGAATTACTCAACGGTCTTGGTGAGAAAGCATGGACAATGGGGCAGATTCAAGACAATGCTGAATCGGTTGCAGGTGCAGACGAAAAAATTCGTGTGATCTTCGCATAATTCCGCATGATTAAAATTGCTGTACTTGTTTCAGGTAGCGGATCAAATCTACAAGCCTTGATTGATGCCAATCTTTCAGGGCAAATTGTCGGCGTGATTTCCAATAAACCTGAAGCCTTTGCTTTAACGCGTGCGCAACAAGCAGGAATTCACACTGCAGTTATTGAACACAGGCAATATCCAAACCGAGAAGCGTTTGATGATGTGATGCATCAGCAACTGCTGGACTGGGATGCGGATCTGGTGGTACTTGCCGGCTTTATGCGAATTTTAAGTGAAAAATTTGTAAAAGCCTGGGAAGGGAAAATGTTGAACATTCACCCTTCTCTATTGCCTTATTACAAAGGCATGCATACCCATCAGCGTGTACTCAATACCGGTGATGTTCTGCACGGCTGTACGGTGCATTATGTCACGGCTGAACTTGACGCAGGCCAAGCGCTTGCTCAAGGTGTTCTCAAGGTTTCTCACCACGATACGGTAGAAAGTTTGGCAATGCGTGTGCATAGCCTTGAACATGTAATCTATCCTCAAGTCGTGGAATGGATTTGTAGCGGTACCATTCAACACACTGAAGACGGTGTGCTATATCGAAACGAGAAAATGCAAGAACCTGTTCAATTCTGCAAGTTTTAACATCATTTAAATATAAAAAACGCATCCTCGGATGCGTTTTTTATATTCTCTTTTTAATGATTCAAACAGATTGTTGCTGAATCAATTGCTTTACCAAGTCCGCTACCTGATCGGGTTGTTCCAATGGAAACATATGTCCTCCCTCTACCACGGTAAAAGGAATACCAAATTTCTTTTCGACCTGCTGCGGGAACTTGCGGGCCAGAAATGGACCTTGCTCAGCCACGACCAAATGTACCGGAACTTTCGGTTTCGCCTGAGGCAACCACCACAGTGAGGGATTGGTTCTAAACACGGCCACTTCATCCTTTTTAGGGATGGTGAGTTCTACTCCGCCCCGAATCGGATCATCTTGCAAGGCATGCTCAATATAGGCCTGGAAGCAATCGGCATCAAAGTCTTGATAAAAACCTTTAGGACGCAGTAATTCAGCTGCCTGTTCACGTGAATCCCAATGATCACGACGGCGCTTGGACAGACCTGCCGGAGACATTCTGTCCAAAGCTTTTAAGCGCAAAGTTTTCGCAAGATGCAAGGCAAAGGCTTCTTTACCCATAATCATCGGCGGGTCCAGCATGATCATCTGCGAAAACAGTTCGGGACGCTGCAAGGTAGCCTGGAAAGTTAATACTGATCCTAGAGAATGTCCCAAACCAATCACCGGTCGACCTTTTGACTGACGCACAATACTGTCAATCACTTGCTGAGTCAGGCTTTTCCAATGGTTATCCACTGGATAACGTTTATCAGGCCCTAAGAGCGGCACATAGATAATATCGTAATCATCTTGCAGTCCATCAAACAGCTTTTGATAGACTTTCGATGGCACGCCATTGGCGTGCGCGAAATGAATCAATGGTTTCATTGCAATGTCGTACTGTTTTCTGACTGAAGTTTCTGCGCAACTGAAGTGGCAATTCCGTCACCAATCGATGAGCCCATGCGACCCAATACGGACTCAAATGGACTATATTCAATCGTATAATTCAAGGCTCTTTCAGTTTTAAGTTCGCGCTTCAAGGTATTTAAACTTCCAATCCGATCTGCAATTCCTAATTTCACCGCCTGTTCACCGGTCCAGAACAAACCAGAGAAAATCGCAGGATCGGTTGATTTCAGTTTATTACCACGCCCCTGTTTTACCGCATTAATAAAGTGACTATGCACATTATCCAAGACACCTTGTACATGGGCTTTTTGTGCAGGATCGACTGGTTGAGTCATCGACAGCAAGGCTTTATTGTCACCTGAAGTCATGGTGCGATCTTCAACACCAAGCTTTTGCAGCAAATTACTCACGCCATAATTTGGCATGATCACACCAATCGAACCGACTAAACTCGATGGATTGACAATAATTTCATCCGCAGCAGAAGCAATATAATAAGCACCCGAAGCACCGGTATCACCGATCACTGCATAGAGTTTTTTCTCGGGATACTGCTTTTTCAAATACTGAATTTCTTGCCAGATTTCATCGGACTGTACCGGTGAACCACCCGGCGAGTTGACATTCAGCACTACAGCTTTACTCTGTTTATTTTCAAAAGCTTTTTTCAGCGATTTAATCGTATTGCTACTGTTGACACTCTGCTTGTCGGCAGCAATCGTACCAATAATATCGACGACGGCAATATGAGCACCTGCGCCAGCGCTGGCATCTGAGGAAACTGAACTACAGCTCTTGCCGAGTGCCAAAATCACTACAAGCAGATAAGCAAAAGTCAGGAATTTAAAGAAAATTCCCCAACGGCGCGCACGGCGCTGCTCTTCAACCGAAGCTAAAACCGCTTTTTCCAGCAATTTCCACTCCGGACCAGTCGGTTGAACTGGCTGTTGCGTATTTTGTATTTGATTTTCAGGTTTTGGTGGCCAATCGGACATAAATAATCCAATAAATTGATTTATATTGAACCCATTATATACACTGAATCGGGTAATTCTGTCTAAACAAAACGTTTTCGCCTATAATAAATTTTGGGTGGTGTTTCAAAAAGTATGCTGAAACAAAGCAGGTTGAATTTTGATAAAATAGAGAAATGCGAATAACTCTAGAAATCAAATGTCCAACCTGCCTCAGTGACAGTATAAAGAAAAATGGC
>NZ_VPCG01000078.1:0-6506 GCF_013418355.1 Acinetobacter sp. YH12151
GTGCCAGCTCGGTAAACATCGCGGCTTTAATGGTCGGCAAGGTTTTCAGCAACGCCGTCGTTTTTGGACAAAGTTCAGCGGCTGATGGATGTGCAGAGTCATACCATTTCAGATAAAAACGCTTCCAGCCTGTTTTGAAAAAGGAGTTAAACCCCAAGTCATCATAACTGCTCGATGCTTTAATTCCGCCTTTTTCATATAAAGCTTTTGCTTCATCACGAATCATTTCCCAGTTTTCATCCAACACTTTTAAGTCTTGAAAATGCTGTGTATCGATATATGGCTGATTCGGTACCTTTGAAAACATGTACATGAGGTAGTTAATTGGCGCAAGAATCGTTGAGTGATCGAAAAATTGACGATAAAACGAGTGACGAACCTTCCCACGTTGCTGAATATAAAGTGCAGAAAGAATAAAAATCGCCAGAATGATCCACTTAATCATATGAAAACCTGGAAACCAAAGAAAACGAAATAAAAGAAAAAGACCAGTATTCGGTCTAGACTGCGAATTGTAGCATAGGCTGCAAAGTACGTCCTATTTCCAGCTTTTCATCACAAGTTTTCATTCTGTTTAAGTTCACCTGCAAGTGCAGCATTGACTAAATTGCCAAAATCGGCACAAATATTGACTTGAAATATAAGGACGCTGTCTAATCATTTTTTAATCACTCATCCATAAAAAATCTTAACCGAAACAAAAACTTCACTCTATTTAGGCCGCATCATTCAAAAATACATCACGCAAGCACACGAAATAATTGAAACCTTTGCACGAACAGATACACAAAAGTTCGTTAAAATGATATAATGCTTTATAATCAACCACATAACAAAAGACACCGACATGGCATGGAAACAAACAGGGCAGCTGTCCCTAGCAGACAGTCTAGTTAATCACCACAAAGCCATTGAAGAACTCGATGAACTACACAACCTCATCAACTGGCAGACTATCGAACACACCTTACGTCATGTTCATAACAGCGACCGTGGCGAAAGTGCCTTTCACCCAGTCATCATGTTTAAAGTCTTATTACTACAAAAACTGTATGGCTTATCAGACCCAGCCATGGAAAAACAACTGGCACGAGACTTACTCTTTCGCCGCTTTGTCGGGCTATCGCTTACCGATAACGTACCTGACCACAGCACCATCTGGCGATACCACAAACACCTAGGCGAACTTGGACTTACCCAACCCTTATTCAACCAAATCAATGAGCAACTAGCCGAGCAAAATATTATCATCAAAGCAGGCAGTGTCAGCATCATCGATGCCAGTATCGTCGAAGCCAAGAACAAACGAGCTAAAAAAGGCAAACATACCGACAATACCCAAGACAAAGAAGCTGCCTACGTCAGTAAAAAAGACAGCACAGGCAAAGTGAAAACCACCTACGGCTTTAAAATCCATCTAAACTGTGATGAAGACAGCTTTGTCAAAAAAGTTGAAACCACCCCAGCCAATGTGCATGATTCACAATGTTTTACCACGCTTTTAACAGGGAATGAATCTGCTGTTTACGCTGACAGTGCGTATAAAAGCCAAGCCCATGACGACTATCTTGCCAAGCATGAACCACCGATAAACAATTATATTCATGATAGAGCATGGCGTAATACCCCTTTGACCGAACAACAAAAACGTTCCAATACCCAAAAGAGCCAAACCAGAAATACGGTGGAACGGGTATTTGGTCATTTTAAATTGCATTATGGGATGAGCAAGGCTCGTCATTTAGGGTTAATGCAATTTCATACCAGTACAGTGCTTGCTAGCATTGTGCATAATTTAAAAACGGCCCTAAGTCTGAAACAAAAATATGGATTGGCTTAGGGTTATTGTGTCTGTTGGTTGGCAAAACTAGCCAATAGATCTGAATTAACTGCAATTTAGGAGAGTGTTATGCCAATTCGGTGACTTTTTCTATCTTTTAACACCAATTCCAGTTTTTAGTTGAGTTTGAGATTGGTGTCGAGAGTAGGTCGCTGGTTTGTGCAAAGGTCTCTACAATTTTTAGTTCAATTTATATTCTTAAATATTAAGGTACTTTTTTCATGTCAACAATTACCATCCATAACAAAGAGTACAGAATCTATGAAGTTACTGGAAAAATCTTAGAATCTAACAAACAGAGAGAGTTACACGTATATGGCTCAGGCGGTGGTGGAGCAACATATAATGGAACTGGTGGTACAGCACCTGTAAATATTCAATCTAGTACAACTATCCATGATGAATTTTTTTTAATAGATCAAGATGGACAAGAACATTCTATTAAACTCAAAAATTGGGATGTAAGTTTAAGAGAAGGACATGAAATTTAAGTAATTTGGGTGATATCTCCAAATCAAGAAAGAGGGCCATACGTTGTATTAAACAATCACAGCCTAAGAAACATCACAACACAAAATGACATTATTAGAGAAATTTCTATAAAACACTATGCAAAAAAATTTTGGTTAAGCATTGTGGCAGTTATAGTCTTAAGCTTTATTTTTAAAAGTTTTATTTTCTTTTTAATTATTGCAATTGGCACATGGTTTTATTGGAATAAGAAAAGCAAAGAAGTATTTAAAGAACTTAAACAAGCTATTGAAAACATAATTAATTAGTCAAATAGCCTAAGCAATAAAATTAGAATAGATCAAACATCCGCTTATTATTCTTAAACGCTTAATAAGCTCTCAACTTCTCAACTCGCCCCCAAAGCGTCGCACTTCGTGCTTTGGCTTTGGAAACGGTTGAGAGAGTTTCGGCAATACTCTCCCTAAAGGCGGTCATTTAAAAAAATGACGCATCCTTTAAGTATTGCCGATTTACCGTATATTCTTTTGGCTTCGGAGCCACGTATATCGGTCGTATCCGCACATAGCTTTGCAAACTATGCAGACAAGGACTAAAGGTCTTGCACCTCTCCCCACACGCTCCCTGTCGAAGTATGGCGGTATCTCTGCGAGGGTTTCCCCAACATACAACTTAACCAACCTATACAACTACTCTTAACGCTCCGCTTTTGTGAGATTCCCCTGTAGCGGTTTAGCCTTTCGACTATCGCTACGTTGCACCAGTGACACTTATTCCCTCCACATGCAACGCATGCCAATCCGTAAAACGGACACGCAGAAGCAGGCAAAGCTCGATCTATGATGCTTATTTGATGATTAAAAACACGTATTAACGAAGACTTATCATTTTGAGTCTTGATCTAAACACTGTTTATTGTGAAAATAGAGTTCAGGTACAAGCCTTGTGGTGAAATCTGCACGAGTTGGTAGCTCTGCTGATCTTCGTTACTTGATGTTAGCGCATCAAATAACTGCGTACCGCTGAATATAAAGCGAAAGCCCATTGAGTTTCAATACTGAATGGGCTTTTTCTTTTTCAGATGTTTGTTATTTAGGGTCTATCACGCAAAAATCTTTAGCATTTCCATATCCGCACTGTTCTTTCATCACTCGGACACACGTTTTAGATTCTCCATCGACTTTACAGCTTCCAAGATCAAACTGAATGCCTTGCTGTCTTAGGCTCTCGATCTGCGGGATATTTTCTAAAGGTTTGATATAAACACTAAACAGCCAAATGATGCCAAGCATAAGAATGGCGAAAATGCCTAAAACGATAGTGATGATTTTCCATGAAAATTGATCACTGGTTGATTCAATCGAGTTTTTTAAATGTCCAAGTGCTTTGGCGGTCTTAATAAGCTCCGCTGTACCCTCCTGTAAGCCCGTATTTAGCGATTTTGATACGGTACTATGGGTTTGCCCTGCTATGACCTTTTGAATGCGTTCTTCGGTGATTTGAAGCTCTTTAACAGCCTGATTGACTAGGTTCTGCTGTTGTTCTGCAACTGCCATCAGTGCATATAACTTTTTTTCATCAGGTGTCATCGGCTCATCCCCTTATAACTCATGGTTTTCTGTTGCTCTCGTTCTAATTTCTGCTGTTCTTTGTACTGCTGTAAGGCAAGTTGTTTGAAGCTGTCAAAATCAGCCTTAAAGCTCTCAATACCCTGTTTAATTTCTTTGTCTGAAATTGGGCTGTCTTTGAGTTCTTTCAGGTCTTTTTTCGGGTCGCCTAAGTCTAGTCGCTCAAGCTCTTTGTAGGCTGTACGTGACTGTTGCAAGGCTTCCCTGATTTCAGGGTCTTTGGCTTGGCTTGGTAATAATTTTTTTTCAGGTTCTTTGTCTATGCCTTGCTCTTTATAGCTTCGCATATCAATACGGCTGTCAATTTGGTGTTTTTCTAAATGGCTGTTGCATAAATCTGCCCATCTTTGGCGTAGGTCTTTAATATCAGTTTTTCGTTCCTGGTAACTCTTGCCGGTATTGTCTTTTTTAGCTCCGCCACGTTCAGGATTCTTGCTGTTATAGCGTTTGAAATATTGCTCCGGATCTCGTTCGATTCCATCTTGCAGACGTTCATTAAACATCAGGTGGACGTGGGGCTGATCGTTGCCGTCCATTGCTTTAGGGTTATGAATCGCAAATTGATACGGATATTTTGAGCCGATCTCGGACTGAATGAAGTCCTCAACCAGTTCTAAGCGTTGCTCGGCATTCATTTCTCTAGGTAGGGCAATTTCATATTCTCGATAGGTACTGCCATTTTTGCGCTCGTAAAGGTCGGCTGCCTGCCAAAAGGTAATCGGATTATGTTCAGCCCATTTCGGCATATTTCCATAGGCACTATGTTCAAGGTCGGTTTCTGCCTGCTCCTGTTTCAGCTTCTTTTCTTCATCCCGATCAATATATTCGGCATGCGGTGCTGCTTTGCCTGCCTTACCGACTTTGACACTTAAACGAGCAATCGCCATTAGGTCTTATCCTGTTCCTTTTTTCGGTTACGTTCTTTTTTAAACGCTCTTTGATCAAGTATCGAAGCCCACATCATAATGATGATAAGTAGCGGTGCTGCGATCACGCCAAAACTAATATCTTTGATTTTTCCCAAGACCTGTTTTAGTTGCATGCTGTTGCTCCTAGCTTTGGTACTTCTTTTTTTAATTCAATTGAAAATTGAATTAAAAAAAGAAGTTTCAGGGTTTTAGGGATGAAATCCCTAACGTGCTTAGGTTTCTCAATGAAATTGAGAAACGTCTAAGCGCGCCATCAAAATTTTGATGGAAGTGCAGGCGACAATATCTAGAACGAACTTTAACAAAATTGCGTACCTTGGACGTAATTATTTTGTTATCGTTCTTTGAGAATTGAGCATGTACTTTTGCGGTATCTGAATTAAGGAATTGAATATGAATAATGAATGGCTGTCTGAAAAAATTACCTACATTTCTGCATTAAAGAATCCAAGTGATGCTCAAAAACTTCTATTGGAATTGGCTCAAATTCAGTACCGAACACCTGAACAAGAAAAGAAATTAAATGCCCTTATCAAAGCTGAAAAAGCTATAGATCGAGCAAATAAACAGAAAGTCGTTGTTAGAAAATTACTCAATGCGGAAAAGGAAGCTGAACGTAAAGCTCGTACACGTCACCTCATCCAATTAGGCGCACTTTTTGAAATTGCTAACCTAGATCAGCGTGACCCCGCCGAATTACTTGGAGTTCTGCTTAAAACTGCTGAAATTGATCCAAATGATATGAAATGGCAAATTTGGAAAGAATTAGGACAAGAGATATTAAATCAACGTAAAATTAATTAACTACAAGAAACTTTTGCACCTTGAAACCTCATGCTTTATCTAACTTATAAGTTGCGATCTTAAAAATGAAAGAGATACGCGCTCATGTTGTTTTTAGTTTTAACTGGATAAAGCATAAAGCCATGCGTGGTTCAAATCCACTGTAAGCCTTGAAATAAATAGAAAAATCAAAAGGGCAGATAGGCTTCCCCTTTTCTGCCCAAATAAAAAAACGCCCCTCAGGGCGTTTAATGTACTTTAAAACACATAAGGTCGAACAAAGATCAGGAAGAAAATTCCGAGCATTAAGAACCACTTTAAGAAGTAGTACAGTTGACGGTTGGTTTTCTTCAAGGCTTTAGCTTTGATCCGCACTTGATAGACATAACCAAAGACTTTATTCAGTCCACCCGTTTGATCCCCTGCTTCATTTGGAGAGCTGGCAGCGGTCATAACTTTTTTACCAAACCAGTGATTGAAACGTTCCATAAAGCGTGTCTTTAATGGACGCTCGACATCGGCAAAGAAAATAATGCGGTTTTGATCAGTGGTGTTTTCGGCATAGTGAATATAAGTTTCATCAAAGACCACGCTTTCACCATCGCGCCATGAATAGCGCTCACCATCCACATCAATAAAGCAGCGATCATCATTCGGTGTGATCAACCCCAAGTGATAACGCAATGAACCCGCATAAGGGTCACGGTGACGAACCAAACGGCTGTCAGGTGCCAGCTCGGTAAACATCGCGGCTTTAATGGTCGGCAAGGTTTTCAGCAACGCCGTCGTTTTTGGACAAAGTTCAGCGGCTGATGGATGTGCAGAGTCATACCATTTCAGATAAAAACGCTTCCA
>NZ_VPCG01000079.1:0-6253 GCF_013418355.1 Acinetobacter sp. YH12151
GGACAAGCATCGTCATTTTATTATGGTCAGCCTCAGGGTGAAGTGTGTCTAATCAACAGGGTTTTCGGTCTCTAAGTACTTTTTAAAGGGAACATCATCGACTCAAATCTCTATTTGCAACAGTGCCGATCACAGTACAATTTATCGTTGGGTTCAGCGTTATGCTCCAGAAATGGAAAAACGGTTACGCTGGTATTGGCGTAATCCTACAGATTTACATTCATGGCATATGGATGAGACTTATATCAAAGTGAAGGGGCGATGGACTTACCTGTATCGTGCAGTTGATCAACGGGGTCATACGATTGACTTTTACCTTTCCGCTAGACGGAACAGTAAATCAGCCTATAGTTTTCTAGGAAAGATCTTCAATACGGTGAAAAAATGGCAAATTCCACGGGTCATCAATACAGATAAAGCAGCGACCTATGGCCATGCTTTATCACGATTAAAGCGAGAAGGAAAATGTCCAGTAGATATTGAGCACAGGCAGATTAAGTATAAAAATAATGTCATTGAATGTGATCATGGTAAGTTAAAGCGAATCATCAGGGCCACATTAGGATTCAAATCTATGAAGACTGCTTATGCCACAATTAAAGGTATTGAAGTCATGCGTGCACTACGTAAAGGACAAGCATCGTCATTTTATTATGGTCAGCCTCAGGGTGAAGTGTGTCTAATCAACAGGGTTTTCGGTCTCTAAGCACTTTTTAAAGGGAACATCATCGACTCAAATCTCTATTTGCAACAGTGCCGTAAATTTGAGAATGAATCTGTACGTACAGACTCATTCCCTATCTATAAAGATATTAGAAATAGCTACATAGAGTTTATTTCTAGTTTATTCAAATTAGTCGTTCAAATTAGGCGTTACTACGGATGAACAATAATTTTTACAGCAGACTCATTATTATGAATCAATGTTTCAAAGCCTTTAGAAACAAGATCATCTAATGCAATCCGTTGGGTAATAAAAGGTTCTAGATTAATCTTACCTTGCTCAACCAAACGGATAGTTTCCTGATGATCATTTACATAAGCAATCGTGCCACGAATATCTAGCTCTTTCATCACCACACTATGCACATTAATTGTGGCAGGATGGCTCCAAATAGAAACGATAACGACTACACCAGTTGGTTTCATTGCTGCAACGAGTGTATCCATGACTTTATTGACACTACTACATTCAAAAGCGACATCTACACCGCGGTCTTCTGTAATTTTCATTACCTCAGCAACTACATCAACCTTAGATGGGTCTAGTACATAATCGGCAACACCCGCTTCTATCGCTTTTTCTTTACGTTTTGCACTCAGTTCAGTAATGATGACCGTGAGACCTTTAGCCTTTAAAATAGCAGATAAAAGTAAGCCTATTGGGCCTGCTCCACCAACCAGTGCGATATCGCCAGCTTTTGCGCCACTTCTGACATAGGCATGATGACCGACAGATAAAGGTTCTATCAATGCTGCTTGGTCTAAAGGAATATCATTTGAAATAGGATGTACCCAACGCCGCTGAACTGCAATTTTTTCAGAAAGACCACCACCGCGTCCGCCTAAACCAATAAAGTTCATATTTTTTGATAAATGATACTTATCATTGGGGCCAGTCGGCACATCGTCAGCAATGATGTAGGGTTCAACTACGACATGTTGCCCAATTTGGATATCATCTACACCCTCTCCAACTGCATAAACCACGCCTGAAAATTCATGTCCCATTGTTACAGGTGCAGATTCTCCCGAAATTGGGTGTGGGTGACCACAAGGTGGAATAAAAATAGGACCTTCCATGAATTCATGTAAATCTGTACCGCAAATACCACACCACGCAACTTGAATTCCAACTGTGCCTGGAAGTACTTTCGGTTCAGGGATATCTTCAATTTGAATATCCCCTCGGTCATAAAAACGAGCTGCTTTCATTTTATATTCCTTATATTGATGTTAACGGTAAACCATTCTAGACGTAATACCAAATCAGCATATTGTTTTCTTGGAAAAATGTTAAATAATGTGAAGAAGTGGCAAATTCCACAAGTGATCAACACGGATAAAGCACCCACATATGGACGTGCTTTATCACGGTTAAAACGGGAAGGTAAATGTCCACCAGACCTTGAGCACAGGCAGATTAAGTATAAAAATAACGTGATTGAATGTGATCATGGCAAGCTAAAGCGGATCATCAGGGCCACATTAGGATTCAAATCTATGAAGACGGCTTATGCCACAATTAAAGGTATTGAGGTCATGCGTGCACTACGTAAAGGACAAGCATCGTCATTTTATTATGGTCAGCCTCAGGGTGAAGTGTGTCTAATCAACAGGGTTTTCGGTCTCTAAGTACTTTTTAAAGGGAACATCATCGACTCAAATTTCTATTTGCAACAGTGCCATTTTTTCTAGGTGGAATCACCGCATGCGCTTGCCGATCTGCAATGACCTGACGGCATTGCTTGGTGTCATAAGCTCCATCGGTATAAACAGAGTCAATCCGCTCATCTTGTGGAATCTGATTAAGTAAATCACCAAGCACCTGTGAATCACTGACATTATTGGTTGTAAGCTGAACTGCTCGTATTTGCAGGGTTTTAGCATCTATACCAATATGAAGTTTACGCCATTGGCGACGATATTCAGGTCCATGTTTCTTGCGCTTCCATTCACCCTCACCTAGAAACTTCATGCCTGTAGAGTCCATGAGTAGATGCAGCCCATCTCTACTTTTTTGGTAGCTGATTACAATATCAATATGCTTTTGTCTTCTACAAAGCGCGGTGTAATCTGGAGCTATCCAATTTAATCCGCAAAGTTTAATCAGACTTTGCACAAAGCCAGTAACCATACGTAAAGACAGACGAAATAAGGATTTAATCATTAAGCAGCATTGGATGGCTGCGTCGGAGTAGGTTTGATTTCGCCCTTGTTTGCCTTTTGATGGCGCATACCATTGCGTAGCAGGATCAAACCAAATGGCAATATTTCCGCGACTCATGAGTGTTCGGTTATATGCGGGCCAATTGGTTGTGCGGTAGATTTTGTGTGTAGGCTTCTTCATTTGAAAATTATATCGCTGAAAAAGCCGTTACAGATAGGTTTGTGCAACAAAGCCTTACGACGATCACACTCAGCTATGCATTTACCTTGCTGATTTTATTGCTACATACAACTTCGACCGCAGACTCAAAACACTCAGGGGCCTGACTCCCTACGAATTCATCTGCAAACAGTGGACAGATGAACCTGAACTTTTTAAGATTGATCCGATCCATCAAATGCCGGGACTAAACAAAAGAAAAAAAAGGCTTTTAGTTTTTTAAATTTCCACTGTGGAAATTTAAAAATATTTTTTTAATTTTTAAAATTATGCTAATATAAATTTAATTTTTATATATTTAATCCATGACAATATACGTAATTGCCAATCAGAAAGGTGGCGTTGGAAAGACCACACTCTCAACCAATTTAGCTGTTGCTCTGAGCAAAAAAGGTCAGACTATTCTTGTAGATGGAGATGATCAACAATCCTCTATAAAATGGAGTAAACGTAGAACACAAGACTCGATTACAACCATTTCGCTCAAAGATAATTTAAAAGAAGAACTACAACAGTTAAAAAATAATAATAAATATATTGTATTGGATGTTGCAGGACGTGATTCAGCTGAGTTTCGTTCAGCATTATTAATAGCAGATGTTCTTATTATTCCAACGCAACCTAGTCAAACAGATATCGAAGTGCTGCCATTTGTGCTTAGATTGGTAAATGCTGCTAAGCAAGTAAATAAGAAATTAGAAACTTTTGTAGTCTTAAATAAAGCACCAACCAATACCAAATCTACAGAAATTGATGCTGCTTTAGAGTTGCTACAACAAGTCAAGTCTGTGAAAACACTAAATACCATTGTGCGTGATCGCAAACAATTTCGCGATGCAATGATCGAAGGAAAATCAGTATTAGAAATGGGTAGTAGTAAAGCAAAAGATGAATTAAATGAATTTTTGGTGGAGATCCTGTAATGGCGAAAAAACCACTCATTGTCGATTTTGATGATGCCTTTGAAATGGAACAAGCATTTATTAATGCAGCAGGAACAGGCAAAGTTGCATTGGTATCATCGACTGAAAATAATATTGTTGATCTACCTATAGAGCTTATTGACTTCTCAGAGCATCAACCTCGCATTATTACAGACAAAGTTTTACAAGATGTTGAAAAGCTTGCCAAAAGTATTGAAACGAATGGGCAAATTTATCCGATTGTTGTGATCAAAAAAGAAGAAACATATGAGCTTGTTGGTGGAGAAAAAAGGTTTCGAGCTGTTCGTGATGTATTAAAACATAAGACTATTCGTGCAATTATTCGAGATGATAAATCTACAGAAAAGACAGCTTTAATTTCATTGATTGACAATTTACATCGGTCAAATCTTAGTGATTTTGAATTAGTCAATGCTATACAAAAACACTGCGATGAGTTTGGTTATACTATACAAAATATAGAATTTATTACTCAAAAATATCAATTAGATCAATCTAAATACTTTAGATTAATGAGCTTTTATAAACTGCCAAACTATATAAAAGAAGATCTAAAAATCCACCCCAAAGCGATTTCAGGTGCAACCGCACAACAATTGTTAACTGAATTAAATAAACTGGTTTTAAAGTTTAACCATCAACTAGTTGAAGATACCACGTTAACCATATGGAAAAAGTACCTAAATGAATTTACAGAAACAAATCGTCCATCAAAAAAATTCATTTATCAAATAGAAAAAGCATTAACGGTACAAGAGACAGCTAAAAAACAAGATCAAAGCATCGAAAATGCCTCTCTAGTAAACAAAATGATCTTAAAAAATAAAAATGGTCTTAAATTTGGTTCGATTAAGATCGAGAAAAGTCTCAATGGGAAAACAGTCCTAAATATTCGCACCAGTTTAAATGCTGAATTTAATCAAGAAAAGATTGAAAAGTTAGAAGAATTTCTTGCCGGTTTAGATGACCACCCATAAAAATTATAAATTTCCACTGTGGAAATTTATAATTGAGTATCCAATATTTTTTTAAATATTGGGTACTGCTATTTATCATACATATTGAATTAAAAAGTGTTAAAGGGAAAAATGCTTACCAGAACGGTAACTGATCTTCTGATGGATCTAAAATTTCATCCATATCAGAATCAACAATATTTTTATCTTCATGATCTGCCATATTATCTTCAGATGCATCTTTTTTAAAAATATTCATATTACGTTTTGCTTGTATCCAAAAATAGTAGTCTAAATGGCACTGTTGCAAATAGTCGGTGGTGATAAACTTATCATCCCCTTTTGCTGATGGAGCTGCACATGAACCCATTCAAAGGCCGGCATTTTCAGCGTGACATCATTCTGTGGGCCGTACGCTGGTACTGCAAATACGGCATCAGTTACCGTGAGCTGCAGGAGATGCTGGCTGAACGCGGAGTGAATGTCGATCACTCCACGATTTACCGCTGGGTTCAGCGTTATGCGCCTGAAATGGAAAAACGGCTGCGCTGGTACTGGCGTAACCCTTCCGATCTTTGCCCGTGGCACATGGATGAAACCTACGTGAAGGTCAATGGCCGCTGGGCGTATCTGTACCGGGCCGTCGACAGCCGGGGCCGCACTGTCGATTTTTATCTCTCCTCCCGTCGTAACAGCAAAGCTGCATACCGGTTTCTGGGTAAAATCCTCAACAACGTGAAGAAGTGGCAGATCCCGCGATTCATCAACACGGATAAAGCGCCCGCCTATGGTCGCGCGCTTGCTCTGCTCAAACGCGAAGGCCGGTGCCCGTCTGACGTTGAACACCGACAGATTAAGTACCGGAACAACGTGATTGAATGCGATCATGGCAAACTGAAACGGATAATCGGCGCCACGCTGGGATTTAAATCCATGAAGACGGCTTACGCCACCATCAAAGGTATTGAGGTGATGCGTGCACTACGCAAAGGCCAGGCCTCAGCATTTTATTATGGTGATCCCCTGGGCGAAATGCGCCTGGTAAGCAGAGTTTTTGAAACGTAAGGCCTTTGAATAAGACAAAAGGCTGCCTCATCGCTAACTTTGCAACAGTGCCCTCGCGATGACATCGCCCAGCGGCTGGCCATCATCCTGTGCATCGACCAGGGCGCCCCCGATCTCGGCGAAGGATTTCAGGGTGTCACGCACCACCCCCGCTTCGTCTGCGACCTTTGCATGGCAAA
>NZ_VPCG01000080.1:0-6198 GCF_013418355.1 Acinetobacter sp. YH12151
CGGTTTTAGAAGGAGTTGTAATTTTTCAAAAAAGATTGAAAACCATTTTAAAGCTTTCGACTTAACCTTTTTTTACATCAATAATGGCTTCATTTAATGTCAGCATACTTTTTGAAACACCACCAAAAAACCAGCAAAATGCTGGTTTTTGATTGCAGTTCATTTTAACCAAATACGCGCATTACGGCTGCGATTAATACCCAAAGAATTGCAATGGCGATGATGGGTTCAACAATCTTTGCCCATGTTGGGGTTTCTACAAGAACGACGTCTTCAACATCTTGATGCTGATGATTCTGGCTTACCATTTGATTAAACTCCTTCATTGATGCCTCCAATGATAGCTCTTCTTGTACAATTGGTTTAGAGCCTTTGAGTTCTGTTAGGTTGTTTGTTGTCCAAACCCAATCATTTGCTTGACCGGATAAATGTTCAATCTGGCCGGTGAGCAGTTCTTGAATACTGTTAAGATTATGATTGCCGGTGTCATGTAGCTGTTTTAATTCAGTGAGCTGTAAATGGAAGATTTCCGAGGTGCTTTGTTCTAGTTGGTTTCGATCCAGAGTGGACTGGTTTTCCGAATGGGTGGCCAGGTGGCGCACGACTTCCAGTATATATAATTCATCAGGATGATTAATTTCGTTATAAATTTTTTGTGGATTGTTGCGCCACTCGGTAATCAGTTTGCCTAAAGTTAAGGCATTAATTTCAGTTATATATTTTCGTCTTTCTTCTTTCGTATGGTCTTTTAGAAGCTCAGGCTTTTGAGTTTCTATCTGTTCAACAAAATATTGTACTAAATCAAAAGCCATTCACTTGCTCCATTATTTTTTAATCTAATAACCTTAAAGTTGGTTTTTTCTTTGGCTGTTCAGGTTTTTCTTCAGTGCTTGATTTTAAAGCATCTTCATCGGTTTGTGTATGTTCATATTCACTTGGATCAAAGAATAAACCTTGGCCGTTTTCACGTGCGTAAATACCGAGTACGGCTGCTATAGGGACATAGATATCACGAGAGACACCACCAAAGCGAGCAGAGAAGCTAATTGCATCATTGCTCATATGTAGCGCATGTACCGCATGAGGCACAATATTCAGCACAATCTGCCCATCTTTAATAAACTGCTCAGGAACCATGGTATTTGGACGTGTCGCATCGACCAGCAAGTAGGGCGTCATATTGTTATCGCAAACCCACTCATAGATTGCGCGTGCCATATAGGGACGAGTAGGGCTAAGGTTGAATTCTTGTTCGGACATGATGTTTCTCTACAGGTTCTTGATTTGTGCTGAATAACGGTTTTTTTCCTGCAATGTCATAGATTTTGCAAAGGCAGGACGACTGAAAATTCGCTGGCAATATAAATAAAATGGACGGCATTGCTGCTGCGGTAATTCTATGCCCATCTGTTTCAGGCGGATAAAAATTGGCGCCAACATGCAATCCAGAATACTGAATTGTTCAGACATAAAATAGGGAAAATGCTGGAATAGTGGCATCAATGAGGTCAGGATATCTTGTAACTGCTTCTGTGCCTGGTTTTTGGCTTTTTTATCTAGGGTGTCTGGATGACGTAACATGATATCGGCCAGTTGTAGCCAGTCATTTTCAAAGCGCCAGATGTATTGACGTTGCTCCGCACGCGGCATCGGCGCATCGGCATACAGTTTATTCTGACGATAGCGATCATCTACATATTCAGAAATAATTGAAGTATTGAATAATTTGAGTTCATTTTCGATTAGCATCGGCAACTGATTATAAGGATTGAGACTGGCCAGATCCTCGTCATCTGTATCTATCAGAATCAGGTTGTATTTAATTTGCTTCTCGGCAAGCACATAGCGAATCCAATGGGAACGGAAGTCATCGGCATGACTATATAAGGTAATTCCTTGAAGAGGCGCGCTTTCGACTGACATAAATCCTGATGAAGTTCTAATGAATAGACTAGGATACTAAAATTCAACCTAAAAAGCACCAAGCATCAAAGATCAATCGGCTTGAGCCAAGGTAGATTATAAGAAAAATATCTGGAGAAAAACAGCATGCTTATTAAACTGCTCATCATCCTGCTATTTATTGTTATTGGCGTAGCAAATTATTATCTGAGTAAATCATTTTGGTGCCATGACGGAGTCTGGGGTAAAGATATACATGAACAATAACCGCAGAAATATCCTTCAATATTGAAAATGAATACTTATAAAAAAAGCCTTGGAATAATCCAAGGCTTTTTTGTCCGGTTCGGTAAACGAATTAACGTTTAGAGAACTGAGGACGTTTACGAGCTTTACGTAAACCAAGTTTCTTACGTTCAACTTCACGAGCATCACGAGTAACGAAACCAGCTTGACGAAGAGCAGGTTTTAAAGTCTCGTCAGAAGCGATCAATGCACGAGTAATACCGTGACGGATTGCGCCTGCTTGACCACCGATACCACCACCAGCAACAGTGATGTAAAGGTCATATTTCTCAGTTGCTTCAAGCAGCTCAAGAGGTTGGTTAACCACCATACGAGCAGTTTCACGACCGAAATACTGTTCAAGAGTACGGTTGTTAATTACGAGTTTACCAGTACCAGCTGATAGGAAAACACGTGCAGTTGCGGTCTTACGGCGACCTGTACCATAATTAGTAGCCATGTGCTGTTATCCCTTAGATGTCCAAAACTTGTGGCTGTTGAGCAGCGTGTGGATGCTCAGTACCTGCATACACTTTCATTTTCTTGATCATTGCATAACCAAGAGGACCTTTAGGTAACATACCTTTAACAGCTTTTTCTAGAACTGCTTCTGGTTTGTGAGCGATTAACTTTTCAAAGTTAGTCTCACGGATACCACCAGGGAAACCAGTGTGGCGATAGTATTTCTTATCTTGTGACTTTTTACCAGTCACAGTGATTTCTTCAGCATTGATTACAACGATATAATCGCCAGTGTCAACGTGAGGAGTATAAGAAGTCTTGTGCTTACCGCGTAAACGACGAGCGATTTCAGTCGCAAGGCGACCTAAAGTTTTGCCAGAAGCATCAACAACGTACCAGTCGTGTTGAACCTCAGCTGGCTTAGCGCTGAGAGTTTTCATTAAACCACTACCTATTATAGTTGGTTTGGACTATGGAATCTGTCCAAACTAAAGGAGACGCGATTCTAAACGAATACGTGAAGAATCACAAATGAAAATTGAAATTTCAAGCGCTATATTTTATCTAATCTCCTGAAATAAGGAAAGGCATAAACCTGAATATCTCGCAAAAACGAGGACTATATTTGTAACCATCCTTTCAATTCGTATCAAAATATTGATTTATAAGGACGCTTTGCAATGATCGCTGCAGCCTGGATATGATCGGGTTATAATATTTCTCAGCTTTGCCAAATTGAGAAGATGATGCTGCCTTTATATGTCACCAGCGGAGAACCTGCCGGAATTGGTCCTGATATTTGCCTGAGTCTGGCAGAACGTGTGGATGAACGTCCGATTATAGTATTGGCCGATCTGAATATGCTGAAAGCCCGTGCAGATCAATTGAAATTGTCTGTGGCGTTGATTGAATATACCGGACAGGACGCATCTTCAAAAAAAGGTCAGCTGTATGTTGAACATGTGCCACTCAATCGGCCTGTGGTATTAGGTGAATTGAACCCGAACAATGCCGCTTATGTATTAGAACAACTGCGACGATCTGCGGACTATGCCATGTCAGCTAAAAGTGTCGGCGTGGCAACTGCACCGGTGCAAAAGTCTGTGATGAATGAAGCTGGCATCCATTTCAGCGGTCATACCGAATATTATCAAGAATTTGCAGGCGTTGAGCGGGTGGTGATGATGCTGGCGACCAAGACTTTACGTGTGGCTTTGGCAACGACGCATCTTCCTTTACGTGCCGTTGCCGATGCGATTAGCAAAGAGCGTTTGCATCAAGTCATCGATATTCTGATTCACGATCTGAAATCCAAATTTAAGATTGAACATCCACATATTTTGGTCTGCGGTCTCAATCCGCATGCAGGCGAGGGTGGCTATTTGGGTATGGAAGAAATTGAAGTGATTAATCCGGTACTTGAAAGCTACCGTGCTCAAGGCATCAATATGAGTTTAAGCTTGCCCGCAGATACTTTATTTACCCCGGAAAACTTAAAAGATGCCGATGCGGTTCTGGCGATGTATCACGATCAGGGCTTACCTGTGTTAAAATCACAGGGCTTTGGTGAAGCCATTAATATTACCCTCGGCTTACCCTTTATTCGTACATCTGTAGATCATGGCACAGCACTCTCCCTTGCGGGTACGGGACTTGCGAAAAGTTCCAGCCTGCACGTTGCTGTCGATTTAGCCCTCGATCTGGCGCGCCACTGATTATTGTTCATCACTCACGTTGGAAATGTTTTTATGTATCAAATTAATGCCTTAAACCCAAAAGAAGAAGGGCATCAGGCTCGAAAACGATTTGGTCAAAACTTCTTACATGACCAACGTGTCATTGCCAAAATTGTACGCTCAGTCAATCCACGTCCAGGTCAGAACATTCTGGAAATTGGGCCGGGTCTGGCTGCATTGACCTCACCTTTGATTGGTGAATGTGATGCATTGACTGTGGTCGAACTTGACCGTGATTTGGCTGCGGGCCTGCCGGGTCGTGTACCACATCCAGAACGTTTAACCATTATTGAAGCCGATGCACTGCGCTTTGATTATTCAACATTATTTGAAGAAGGCCGTCCGCTGCGCGTGGTTGGTAACTTGCCCTATAATATTTCTACTCCCCTGCTTTTTCATCTTTTGGAATTTGGTGGCAAAGTGCAGGACATGCACTTCATGCTGCAAAAAGAAGTGGTTGATCGGATTACCGCATTACCAAATACTAAGGAATATGGCCGTTTGTCAGTCATGATCCAGTATTTCTGCAAACCGACTTTCCTGTTTGAAGTACCACCGGGATCTTTCAATCCGCCACCAAAAGTAACCTCGGCGGTATTTCGTTTAGAGCCTTATGCAGACAAGCCGATTGTGGCCAAAAATGAAAAAGCGCTGGCACGTCTGGTATCTCATGTCTTTACCCAGCGTCGTAAAACCTTGCGCAATAGCTTAAAAGGCATGCTGGTTGAAGATGGTTTTGAAAAAGCGGGTGTTGACCCGATGGCACGTCCAGAAACTCTGACCCTTGAACAGTTTGTTGCACTTTCAGATCAAATGGTGGCTTAAATAACGATGAACCGCACTGTTCGATATAATTATGTAATTGGCGATGTGCAAGGCTGTTTTGAGGCCTTGAAAGCTCTGCTCAAAGAAATCCGCTTCGATGCAGATCAGGACTTTATCTGGTTTGCTGGAGACTTGGTGGCACGAGGTGAAAACTCAATTGCTGCACTGCGGTTTATCAAGAAGCTGGCCGAACAGGGATCGGCTGCAACAGTCTTGGGTAATCATGATTTGACTTTATTGGCCTATGCCCGCGGCATCAAGCCGATTAAAGAAAAAGACAATGTTCGTGATGTGATTGATGCCATCGACAGCGATGACCTGATTGACTGGCTGCGTAAACAGCCGCTGTGTCTATTTCCAAATGAGCAGACTATTCTGACCCATGCAGGGATTCCGAATATCTGGAATGCAGAAAAAACTGCTCAATTGGCACAAGAAGTTGAAGCCATCATTTCTAATGATGACTTCGATGTGCTGGATGATTTTTTGAAAGAGATGTTTGGGAAAGAACCCGCACTGTGGTCAGACCAGCTAAAGGGCCATGAGCGTATTCGCTGTATCGTGAATTATTTGACCCGGATGCGTCTCACTGATGCAGAGGGGCGTCTGGAATACAGCTTTAAAGATGCGCTAGATGATCCAATGCCGGAAGGCTTTAAACCCTGGTTTGAATTTGAGTCATTAGCAGCGCAAAGCCATCAGATTCTGTTTGGTCACTGGGCTGCCTTAAATGGTAAAACTATTTCGGACCGAATTCAAAATGTCGATGGTGGCTGTGTCTGGGGCAATCAACTCATGGCATTCCGTCTGGAAGATCAGCAGATGTTCGCGGTTGATAATCCGGTGATCTAAGTAAATCCAATAGGACTTACGCATTGACGGATTCAAAAAAGTATTAAAATACTTTATAAAGTATCTGTGATCAGACGAATTAAACATGCTTCTACAGCAACTTGTACATTACCCATTTATATGGGCTTTCTCATGA
>NZ_VPCG01000081.1:0-6111 GCF_013418355.1 Acinetobacter sp. YH12151
GTTCCATTTTAGAGATTTGTTTAAGATAAGATATAACTCATTGAGATGTGTCATAGTATTCGTCGTTAGAAAACAATTATTGTGACATTATTTCAATGAGTTATCTATTTTTGTCGTGTACAGAGAATATTATTTTTAAAATGCTCTTGCATAAGAGCTATTAATTTTCTCTTTTTCGTTTAGTTCATTTGCAGCATAAAATACAAGATTTGGATTTTTAAGCAACTCTCTTCCATATGCAACAAAATCACAAAAACTATTTTCAAGAAGATATTCACCCTCTTTTGCTGTTGTTATTAAACCAACAGCAATAACAGGAATATCTACACTTTTTTTAATCTCTTTTGCCCAATTAGCTTGATAAAATGGTTCAATTTTTGGTATTTTATCTGGATTTTCTATATTTCCACCACTTGAAACATGAATACAATCAACTCCAACTTTTTCTAACTCTTTACATAAATAGATAGAGTCTTCTATATTCCATCCATTTTGCATCCATTCATCAGCACTAATTCTAACAATAAGGGGTAATTTTACCCTATTTTTTATCTCTTTTGCAGTTTCAATTACTAATCTACACCTATTTTCTAAACTTCCACCATAAATATCATCTCTTTTATTTGTTAAAGGTGATAAAAATTCACACAACAAATATCCATGAGCAGCGTGAAGTTCTACTGAATCATAATTTGCTTTTTCGGCTCTAATTGCAGCATTTACAAACAACTCTTTTATTTTTGTTATCTCTTCAAGACTTAACGCTTTTGGAACTTTATATGGTGATTTTTGACTAAAAGCAATTGAGCTTGGAGCTACACAAATATCATCAACAACTTCAGATTTTCTTCCTGCATGAGCTAATTGTATAGAACTTTTTGCTCCAAATAAGTGTAACTTCTCATTCATTTTTTTATGATTTTCAATTAAAGAATCATCCCAAAGTCCTAATTCAAAAGATGAAACTCTTCCTTTTGGCTCAACTGATGCTGGTTCAACAATAATTAAACCAACATCAGCCATTGCTCTTGAAGTATAGTGAAACATATGGAAATCTTTTAATTCTCCACTATTATCACTTTTATACATACACATAGGTGGCATTACAACTCTATTTTTTAGTTCCAAATTACCTATTTTACCTTTGTTTAATAATAAACTCATTGTCAAATCCTCTATTTTTATAAAAAATTCTCTCTTAAAGTATCTTCAAATTTAGGAGCCACTTGCAGATTCCCGCAAACAACCAATAATTTAAGCTAATTTAAATTTTAAAAAGCCTTTTGAAATCATGTAAATGTTATAATTTTTTACCACAAAAAACAATACAAAACATCAATCAAATAGGCTTTATATGAGTATCTTACCAAAATTTTCTTTTAAAAATGCTTCCTCTGGATTATCAAAAATGTTGTTGCGAATTTTAAACCTTGAATCCTCTTTATTTCCAATTTTAAAAGAGGAGCTTAGATTAGAGGAATTATCCCATAAAGAACAGAAGCTTATAAAGATATTGGACTTTGCACAAATTGAAAAAAATGTAACAATAGTATCTATTACAAACACTCCTAAAGATAGAGAAGAGATTGCACGAGCCTTCATAGCTAAAAGTGTTTATAATATGCAAACAACAAGAGATTTGATCGATAGGCTCAAAAACGATAGAACCCTCAGAGTATTATGTGGGTGGAGATATAAAAACGATATTCCAAGTGAGTCTAAATTTAGTAGAGTCTTTAAGGAGCTCAGTGAGCTTAAAATTGCACAAAAGACTCATGAGCAGTTTGTAAAGGAGTATCTAAGAGATACACTCTTTTTTTATAATGCAAGTGATGCAACAAAAATACCACTGAGAGAAAAACCTGTAAAAGTAGAAAAAGAAAGTATAGCCTGAATTAGCCCTCGATTTTACATCTTGGAACCATGGCCCCCCCCTTTTTTAGGAAAAGGATGACCTTCGGTCTCTCTATTTAAAGGAAATCTTCACGCCTTTTTGTCGGATTCGGCTGAAATTTACGGGACGGTCTTATTTAAGCTCTCCACGATGGCATCCTGCCGGCTTAGGTCTTGTTCCTCCGTGCTCACGCGCAGGTAGATGCGTGCGACTTTCATGCGGGCCTCCTGGTCATTTTGGGTATAGGGAAAATGACCATTGTTTCACGCCTAGCCAAAAAGGGAAGGTTCCCGGTTCAAATGTCGTTTTCAGAAGACGGCTGCACTGAACGTCAGAAGCCGACTGCACTATAGCAGCGGAGGGGTTGGATCCATCAGGCAACGACGGGCTGCTGCCGGCCATCAGCGGACGCAGGGAGGACTTTCCGCAACCGGCCGTTCGATGCGGCACCGATGGCCTTCGCGCAGGGGTAGTGAATCCGCCAGGATTGACTTGCGCTGCCCTACCTCTCACTAGTGAGGGGCGGCAGCGCATCAAGCGGTGAGCGCACTCCGGCACCGCCAACTTTCAGCACATGCGTGTAAATCATCGTCGTAGAGACGTCGGAATGGCCGAGCAGATCCTGCACGGTTCGAATGTCGTAACCGCTGCGGAGCAAGGCCGTCGCGAACGAGTGGCGGAGGGTGTGCGGTGTGGCGGGCTTCGTGATGCCTGCTTGTTCTACGGCACGTTTGAAGGCGCGCTGAAAGGTCTGGTCATACATGTGATGGCGACGCACGACACCGCTCCGTGGATCGGTCGAATGCGTGTGCTGCGCAAAAACCCAGAACCACGGCCAGGAATGCCCGGCGCGCGGATACTTCCGCTCAAGGGCGTCGGGAAGCGCAACGCCGCTGCGGCCCTCGGCCTGGTCCTTCAGCCACCATGCCCGTGCACGCGACAGCTGCTCGCGCAGGCTGGGTGCCAAGCTCTCGGGTAACATCAAGGCCCGATCCTTGGAGCCCTTGCCCTCCCGCACGATGATCGTGCCGTGATCGAAATCCAGATCCTTGACCCGCAGTTGCAAACCCTCACTGATCCGCATGCCCGTTCCATACAGAAGCTGGGCGAACAAACGATGCTCGCCTTCCAGAAAACCGAGGATGCGAACCACTTCATCCGGGGTCAGCACCACCGGCAAGCGCCGCGACGGCCGAGGTCTTCCGATCTCCTGAAGCCAGGGCAGATCCGTGCACAGCACCTTGCCGTAGAAGAACAGCAAGGCCGCCAATGCCTGACGATGCGTGGAGACCGAAACCTTGCGCTCGTTCGCCAGCCAGGACAGAAATGCCTCGACTTCGCTGCTGCCCAAGGTTGCCGGGTGACGCACACCGTGGAAACGGATGAAGGCACGAACCCAGTTGACATAAGCCTGTTCGGTTCGTAAGCTGTAATGCAAGTAGCGTATGCGCTCACGCAACTGGTCCAGAACCTTGACCGAACGCAGCGGTGGTAACGGCGCAGTGGCGGTTTTCATGGCTTGTTATGACTGTTTTTTTGTACAGTCTATGCCTCGGGCATCCAAGCAGCAAGCGCGTTACGCCGTGGGTCGATGTTTGATGTTATGGAGCAGCAACGATGTTACGCAGCAGGGCAGTCGCCCTAAAACAAAGTTAGACATCATGAGGGTAGCGGTGACCATCGAAATTTCGAACCAACTATCAGAGGTGCTAAGCGTCATTGAGCGCCATCTGGAATCAACGTTGCTGGCCGTGCATTTGTACGGCTCCGCAGTGGATGGCGGCCTGAAGCCATACAGCGATATTGATTTGTTGGTTACTGTGGCCGTAAAGCTTGATGAAACGACGCGGCGAGCATTGCTCAATGACCTTATGGAGGCTTCGGCTTTCCCTGGCGAGAGCGAGACGCTCCGCGCTATAGAAGTCACCCTTGTCGTGCATGACGACATCATCCCGTGGCGTTATCCGGCTAAGCGCGAGCTGCAATTTGGAGAATGGCAGCGCAATGACATTCTTGCGGGTATCTTCGAGCCAGCCATGATCGACATTGATCTAGCTATCCTGCTTACAAAAGCAAGAGAACATAGCGTTGCCTTGGTAGGTCCGGCAGCGGAGGAATTCTTTGACCCGGTTCCTGAACAGGATCTATTCGAGGCGCTGAGGGAAACCTTGAAGCTATGGAACTCGCAGCCCAACTGGGCCGGCGATGAGCGAAATGTAGTGCTTACGTTGTCCCGCATTTGCTACAGCGCAATAACCGGCAAAATCGCGCCGAAGGATGTCGCTGCCGACTGGGCAATAAAACGCCTACCTGCCCAGTATCAGCCCGTCTTACTTGAAGCTAAGCAAGCTTATCTGGGACAAAAAGAAGATCACTTGGCCTCACGCGCAGATCAGTTGGAAGAATTTGTTCACTACGTGAAAGGCGAGATCACCAAGGTAGTCGGCAAATAATGTCTAACAATTCGTTCAAGCCGACGCCGCTTCGCGGCGCGGCTTAACTCAAGCGTTAGATGCACTAAGCACATAATTGCTCACAGCCAAACTATCAGGTCAAGTCTGCTTTTATTATTTTTAAGCGTGCATAATAAGCCCTACACAAATTGGGAGATATATCATGAAAGGCTGGCTTTTTCTTGTTATCGCAATAGTTGGCGAAGTAATCGCAACATCCGCATTAAAATCTAGCGAGGGCTTTACTAAGCTTGCCCCTTCCGCCGTTGTCATAATCGGTTATGGCATCGCATTTTATTTTCTTTCTCTGGTTCTGAAATCCATCCCTGTCGGTGTTGCTTATGCAGTCTGGTCGGGACTCGGCGTCGTCATAATTACAGCCATTGCCTGGTTGCTTCATGGGCAAAAGCTTGATGCGTGGGGCTTTGTAGGTATGGGGCTCATAATTGCTGCCTTTTTGCTCGCCCGATCCCCATCGTGGAAGTCGCTGCGGAGGCCGACGCCATGGTGACGGTGTTCGGCATTCTGAATCTCACCGAGGACTCCTTCTTCGATGAGAGCCGGCGGCTAGACCCCGCCGGCGCTGTCACCGCGGCGATCGAAATGCTGCGAGTCGGATCAGACGTCGTGGATGTCGGACCGGCCGCCAGCCATCCGGACGCGAGGCCTGTATCGCCGGCCGATGAGATCAGACGTATTGCGCCGCTCTTAGACGCCCTGTCCGATCAGATGCACCGTGTTTCAATCGACAGCTTCCAACCGGAAACCCAGCGCTATGCGCTCAAGCGCGGCGTGGGCTACCTGAACGATATCCAAGGATTTCCTGACCCTGCGCTCTATCCCGATATTGCTGAGGCGGACTGCAGGCTGGTGGTTATGCACTCAGCGCAGCGGGATGGCATCGCCACCCGCACCGGTCACCTTCGACCCGAAGACGCGCTCGACGAGATTGTGCGGTTCTTCGAGGCGCGGGTTTCCGCCTTGCGACGGAGCGGGGTCGCTGCCGACCGGCTCATCCTCGATCCGGGGATGGGATTTTTCTTGAGCCCCGCACCGGAAACATCGCTGCACGTGCTGTCGAACCTTCAAAAGCTGAAGTCGGCGTTGGGGCTTCCGCTATTGGTCTCGGTGTCGCGGAAATCCTTCTTGGGCGCCACCGTTGGCCTTCCTGTAAAGGATCTGGGTCCAGCGAGCCTTGCGGCGGAACTTCACGCGATCGGCAATGGCGCTGACTACGTCCGCACCCACGCGCCTGGAGATCTGCGAAGCGCAATCACCTTCTCGGAAACCCTCGCGAAATTTCGCAAAGTATAGCCTGAATTAGCCCTCGATTTTACATCTTGGAACCATGGCCCCCCCCTTTTTTAGGAAAAGGATGACCTTCGGTCTTTCTATTTAAAGGAAATCTTCACGCCTTTTTGTCGGATTCGGCTGAAATTTACGGGACGGTCTTATTTAAAATTTCCAAGGCTCTTGTCCAAATGAGCTAGGAGATTTTCTTCCTGCTTCTAAAATAAAATTTAAATCATCACTACTTATTTTTTTTGTCTCATCAAATATTTTACAAGCATGTCTAAAATCCATTGCTTCCATAAAAGTTTTTTCCATAAATTTATCCTTATTTTTTATTAATATTATTCTCTGTACACGACAAATTTCACAGAACCCTTATCCTATCAGGATTCTGCTTTCTTAAAATTGCCAAAATTTCCTTAAACTCTTCTTTTTTCCCAAAACCAATTAAACGCTGAATCGCCATTTGAA
>NZ_VPCG01000008.1:0-97237 GCF_013418355.1 Acinetobacter sp. YH12151
TTGCTATAGACCACATTTAAGTTTAAATATGAACACCCCGAATCAGACGTATGAGCAAACTAAAACCGAGCTAATTGCTTAACTCGGTTTGAAGTGGAATACTGTCAATCTATTTCAGGACAAGACAGTTTTTATTTTTTCATGAGCCAGCGGTCAAAATAAGGACGTCCTACACCGACTACTCCCAGAAAAATAAACATGGTGCCAAATTGGCGGGTAAATCCTGTCTGGTTAAAGTTGCCATAACTCAGAATATTGTCGACCACACAATAGACCAAAATGGCTACCACCCAGTGCCAGATTGGCATGCGCTTGATGCCGACGGCATAAAAGGCAATCCATAAAATGGCAAAGCTAAAGATCGGCGACCAGATATTCATATTGGCACAAATCACGGCCATCAAAAAAGCCACAATCGGCAGCACGATTTTTAATACGCGATCCACTTGACGTTGATGCTGGCGCTGTTTATCGAGGACATCGAACATTTCATTTTGCTCAGGCGCGACCATAGTGAATCCTTCTTAAGTAATAAAAAACACTCTATTTAACAAAATTTATTCACGAAACACCATGCTATGATAGATATAAAATTTTCATGAGAAAAAACAGATGCACAGCATTAGTGGGGTGATTTATCTCATTTTAGCCGCTTGTCTTTTGCCTTATATATTTACTTTGATTGCAAAGAAATCGGCAGGCTTTAGCGCAAAAGACAATCAGAACCCACGAGAGTTTTTAGCAAAATCAACCGGGCTCTCGAGCCGTGCCAATGCGGTTCAACAAAATAGTTTTGAAAGTTTACCATTGTTTATTGCCGCTATTTTAATGGCTGAATATATGGTGGTCTCTCAAACCCTGGTCATGACCTTCGGGATAGCCTATCTGGTATTTCGTGTGTTGTACGGCATTTGTTATCTGGCCAATTGGGCGACTTTACGTTCGATCGTCTGGCTACTTTCAATCTTATGTCCTGTGGCTTTATTGCTGCTGATCATCAAGATCGTTTAAGCAATCAATTACAGTTCGCGGACATATTTACAGTTCGATATTTTAAAATCCAAACATTTCTTTAAAAACCGTTATAATTGTCGCGGTTTTTTAAAAGATATAACTTGTTAAAGAGTGATGCTATGAGCTACAGCAATATCCCAGCGGGTAAAGATGCGCCAAACGACATCTATGTCATTATCGAAATTCCTGCCAATGCAGCACCGATCAAATACGAAATTGATAAAGATTCTGATGCATTATTCGTAGACCGTTTCATGGGTACAGCAATGTTCTACCCAGCAAACTACGGTTATGTACCTAATACACTGTCTCTTGATGGTGATCCACTTGACGTATTGGTTGTAACGCCACACCCAGTAGAGCCAGGTTCTGTGATCCGTTGCCGTCCTGTTGGTAAACTGAACATGGAAGATGATGGTGGTGTTGATGCGAAACTGGTTGCAGTTCCACACGACAAATTGACTCCAATCTACAAAGATATTCAGGAATATACTGATCTTCCTCCATTGTTAATTAGCCAGATCGAACATTTCTTTCAGCATTACAAAGATCTTGAGCCAGGCAAATGGGTCAAGCTCAGTGGTTGGGAAGGTGCTGATGTTGCGAAACAAGAAGTACTGGATTCAATTGCAGCTTATGCAGAAGCAAACAAATAATTGCTTTCTGTGGTCTAGGTTTTAACTTTTTAAAGCCTGGAATAAAAAAACCTGCACAATGTGCAGGTTTTTTTATGGCTTGAAACTCAAGTGAATTAGAATAATTTCACAGGAATGTCTAACCAGATACGCCATTCATTAGTGTCACCAATGTAGTTTCCGTATTGGTATTCATCACTCGCACGGTAGTATGAGTGACGTACACGTAAGCTAGTGTCTTTAGCAAAACCAGATTGAACTGTATATTTTACCTGATTAAAGAATTCACGTTCTTGAGCATCACTAGTGATTAATTGAGAGCGATCATTTTGATTAGCAACATCAATATCCCAACCATAGACAAATGCAGAAGTCCAAGATAGGCCAGGAACATTCATTGCACCGAAATCATAAGTGTATTGAAGCTGTGCTGATTTTTCATCATTACCAATGAAGTCAGACAGGTATGAATTTGGCATATAAATGGTTTGATGACCATCACCTACACCTTTACCTAAACCATAGTCATAACCTGTATTACCCGTATTTTGTTGGTAAGCAAGCATGACATTGTGTGGGCCTTTATTATAGGTCGTAGAAATTGCCCAAATATTGTTGCTTAAGTTATTAAGGTCATCAGTTGTATGTGAGTATGTATATGCACTGACGTCGGATTTTTTATCCCAATCAGTATGATAGCCACTAAAGTCATGAGTTAAAGTACTACCATTCGCCAATGCATAACTATAATTGGCATTGACATAATGACGCTCTAGGCGGTCTTTAATGTCTGTACCATAGTAAGAAGCATTAACTGCATCATTAAATTTGTATTTTGCACCCCAAACTACTGCGCGATCCAATTCATTACCATCAGATTTGATCTGGCTTGAACGCTGGTTTTCAGTAAATTTACCAGCAACGAGGCTTAAGTTTTCGATTTCATTACTTTCAACCAATACACCTGTAAAGTATTCAGGCACTAAACGAGCAGTATTGCTTGCAAGTACAGGTAAGTCTAAAACCTGAGTACCATAAGTAGCAGTCGTGTTTGAAACACGTGCTTTTACATATGCGCCGCCGCGTGCCCAGTGATCATAAGCTGAACCATCGGGATGTTGAGGAATCATGTCATTACCGGCATGTGCATTTTCACCCAATTTAAATGATGCATCGCCAATAATACCGGCACCAAAGCCGACTACACCTTTGGTAAAACCAGAGTCTAATTTAACGATCGCAGTTTGAGCAGCTGAGCTTGTGTCATTAACAACTTCAAGTGCACCGGTTTGATTGTCGTCATAGTTGGTTTTATCGCGGTGCAAATAACCGGTACGGAAAAGTACAGAACCTTCTGCATCTTCTACAAAACCTTTCGATTCACTTTGCTCGCTAGCGAAAGCAGTAGAAACCAAAGCAGCCTGAATCAAAACTGCCAACATTAATTTTTTTGAATTTTGCATTGGGGAGAGAGCCTTATACAAATTGATCGGAATTTTTAGGAATTGTATAAGAATTGCTGAAAAAATGTCATTTTTTATTGAGCATATTCCACTAAAGTTAAGATTTTTTACAGATTACATAAGAATCTGATTGAATATTGAGTGGTGTATTTTTTTATCTATCATAAAAAATTTATTAAAAACAATAGTATATTTAAATATCAAAATAATGAGCTTAAGCATCTTCATCTTAGAACTGTTCAGTCTATTTACTTTTTTAAAGTTAAAATTCTACAACAAGATCAAGAGTGGTGATGATGCACTATTTTTTAGCACAAATTTTAATCATTACAAAAATAGAATCAAAATGGGGCAAATTGTAAATGATTATGTATAAGTATTAAAAAAGTGAAGAAATACTCTTAACTACATTTATTTAAAAGAAAGCTTAGATAATTCATTTTTTCATAATTTTAATTTTTATTTAAAAACAACGATTTAAATTTTATTTGTCTTTTTAGATTTATTATTTTGGTTCCTTTTAGGCAGATTGGCATAGCTCTTGCAAATTTTGAGCTTGAGTTTAATCAATGATCATAAAAACGTCTCAGACGATCTGGGGGAGCCACACAATGAAATTAACATTAAAAGTATTATCTCTTGCTTTATTGGGCGCTGTATCTTCTTTTACTTTTGCCGAAGAACCTGCTGCTGAACATACGGTATCTGGAAATATCAGCGTACTTTCAAGCTATGTATTACGTGGTAATACAACAGCAGTTGAGAATACAGGGGCGACTTTACAAGGTGGGTTGGATTATAACCACGCATCCGGTTTTTACGCAGGTTGGTGGACATCAACTTTAGGTACAGATTCTTATGGTACTACTAACCCAATGGAAAATAACTTTTACCTAGGTTACGGTGGTTCAATCAATGAAGACGTAGGCTTTACAGTAGGAACCACTTACTATTATTACTATGATGTAGACACAAGTATTTATGATGGTTTTGAGCTGCTATTAGGTCTGGATTATAAAGATGTAAGCCTGACTGCACAGACTTTATTGGAAGATACTGGTTGGGGTAATGCAGGTGATACATACTTAAAAGGGACATATAGCTATGCACTGCCAAAAGACTTTAGCCTAGATACAGCTTTGGGTTTATATATTTACGAAGAATCGGGTAAGTATATTGAAGACAGCAGTGAATCATTTGGCTTCCGCCATTTTGATATCGGTTTAAGTAAACCTCTAGCGGATACAGGTGTGACTGCAAGCATGAATTATATCTTGGGTGGTTATGACCGTGACGATAATAAATTTAAGAACAAGGTCGTATTTGGACTGGGTTATAGCTTCTAATTCTCTTTAGATAAAAAGGCGACCTTAGGTCGCCTTTTTTAATGACTTAAATCTGCTGCTGCCCGCGATAAGAGAGGGCTTCAGACAGATGCTGACTTTGAATATCTGGACTTTGACTTAAATCGGCAATGGTGCGTGCGACACGCAAGACCCGATGGTAGCCGCGTGCTGATAAATTTAGTTTTTGCTGAGCCAGTTCAAGCATATTCTGGGCAGACCGATCTAATGCGGCATATTGCTCTAGCTGCTTTGGACTCAAACTCATATTCAAGGTGTTTTGCCGTTGCATCTGAATTTCATAGGCCGCAATGACGCGTTGTCTGACCGTTTCGGAGTCTTCGGTGGGACGATTATCCTGTAACTCATGCGCCTGTAAGGGTGGTACATCAATGTGTAAATCAATCCGATCCAGCAACGGACCTGAAATCCGGTTCTGATAGCGTTTAATATTTTCTGGTGAACATTGGCAACGGATATCCTGATTAAAGGCATACCCACATGGACATGGATTCATGGCAGCCACCAACTGGAAATTGGCAGGAAAAGTAATCTGGCGTGATGCTCGGGAAATGACGATTTCTTTTGCTTCCAAAGGCTGACGCAGAACTTCCAGTACTTTGCGGTCGAATTCTGGTAGCTCGTCCAAAAATAAAACCCCTAAATGTGCCAGGGTAATTTCACCCGGTTTGGGGTGTGAGCCGCCACCGACCAATGCAACCGCAGAAGCGGTATGATGCGGTGCTCGAAACGGCCGCTGGCCAAAAGGATGATTGGCATTGGCGACTGAATAAATACTGGCAACTTCCAGATTTTCCTGGGTTTTTAAAGGCGGTAAAATACTGGCTAATCGAGATGCGAGTAAGGTTTTTCCTGTCCCCGGTGGTCCTCGAAACAGCAGGGAATGGCCACCCGCTGCTGCAATTTCCAGTGCACGCCGTGGCCGCAATTGGCCTTTGACATCGGCAAGATCACATTTATAAAAATGGTTGGTATCGACTGGGATGGTTTGTATTTCTGCTAAGCACTGCGTCTGAGCAAGATGCTCACACACCTCTTTTAGATGATTGGCAGCAAAGACCTTAAAGTCCGGGAGTTGGCAGGCTTCTTGTGCATTCGGACCCGGCAGCATCAGTTGATGCTGATCATGTTGACAGGCAATCGCAATGCTCAGGATCCCTGTGACTGGGCGAAGTTGACCATCGAGAGCCAATTCTCCAATAAACTCAAGATCATCGGTGCAGTTTTCCGGAAGCTGTCCGGAGGCGACCAAAATACCTAAAGCAATCGGTAAATCCAGACGCGAACCATCTTTCGGTAGATCTGCTGGAGCCAGATTAATGGTCAGGCGTTTGGTCGGAAACTGAAAGCCACTATTTAAAATGGCAGAACGCACCCGGTCTTTACTTTCCCGGACTGCGGCTTCAGGAAGCCCCACAATCGTGAGTGAAGGCATGCCGGAACTGACATGAACTTCGACTTCAATTAAAGGCGCGTGCAGGCCAAGCAAGCCTCGCGTATAAATTTTGGCAAAAGACATTATTATTGTTCCAATTTAGTGCATTATTTTTATCGGTCTTAGGTCTTTTGTGCACTGTACTTGTGCTTATTTTTTATTCGAAATTTTATCTTCTAAGGCTTCAACCTGTTTCAGCAAATCATTGAGGCGATGATTGGCATTATCGAGGGCAGTACGTTGACGTTCAATTTCTTCTTTGGACACCAGATCCATTTTTGTCACAGCTTCATTTAATAGAGCACGAATATTCTGTTCCAGATCTTTCTTAGGTTGTTCAACTTGCTGCAAAATTGCTTGTAATAGGGTTTCAATCATTGTCTGATCCATCGCCATCGAAAGGAAGCGACAGTTTAGCATTGCTCGAATACAGACCCTAGTATTTCAGACAAAATATAGGCTTAATCGATAAGAGATATTGTAAAAATCCACATAAAAAATGTCGGTTTTTTAAAGATTCAAAACCTTTATAAGTATAAAATAAGGTATAAATAAACCGCATGCCGGGCTTTCTAATTTCCCCCGACCTTAGGAATCTTGGCATGAAATTTGAACGTAAAACCTTACTGGTGAAATAAGCCGAAGGAAAACAAACATGAAGCTCGTAACTGCAATCGTAAAACCTTTTAAATTGGATGATGTTCGTGAAGCATTGTCTGAAATTGGTGTTCAAGGCATCACTGTAACTGAAGTGAAAGGCTTTGGTCGTCAAAAAGGCCATACTGAACTCTATCGTGGTGCTGAATACGTTGTAGATTTCCTGCCGAAAGTCAAAATTGAAATCGCGATTAGCGATGACATGGTTGACTCCGTCATTGAATCTATTACGCGTGTTGCTAGCACTGGAAAAATTGGTGACGGAAAAATTTTCGTGACGAACTTAGAACAAGTCATCCGTATTCGTACAGGTGAAACAGGTGCAGACGCTGTTTAACTTGGCACGAAGTTTGCTGAGTACCTAAGAACTCACAAAAACTTGGTTGGGGGATACGAATGAAAAAAATGCTACTTGCGTTCGGCATGGCCGGCGCACTTTTTGGTGGTTCTGTTGCATGGGCTGAAAATGCTGCAACAGCAACACCACCCGCAGAAGACATTGTGCTTGTTGAAGAAACAGGCGAAACCACACTGAATAATACGGCAGATACTCCAGCAGCAATTGCTGAAGCAGCGCCAGTTGAAACAGCAGTACCTGCAGAAGAAGAAGCAACATTAGATACAGGTGATACTGCCTGGGTTTTAACGTCCACCGCATTAGTTTTACTCATGACCATTCCGGGTCTAGCACTCTTTTATGGCGGTATGGTCCGTAAGAAAAACGTCCTGGCGACCATGGCGCATAGCTTTATTGCCGCTGCAGTCGTCAGCATTGTCTGGGTGATTATCGGTTATACCCTGGCCTTCGGGGAAGGGAATGCCTTCATTGGTAGCTTGGACAAATTTATGTTGGCCGGTATTACCACAGAGGCGCTTTCAGGCACCATTCCTGAAATTCTGTTTGTCATTTTCCAAATGACTTTTGCCATCATTACCGTTGCAATTATTAGTGGTTCGATCGCAGAACGGATGAAATTTGGTGCTTTCGTTGCTTTCATTGCACTTTGGGTGGTGATTGTCTATGCGCCGATTACTCACTGGGTCTGGGGCGGCGGCTGGTTGGGTAATGACGGTGCGCTCGATTTTGCTGGTGGTACAGTGGTTCACATCAACTCGGGTGTTGCCGGTCTGGTAGCAGCGTATATGCTGGGCAAACGTATGGGCCTGGGCCGTGAATCGATGGCGCCACACAACTTGACCCTTACTGTGGTGGGTGCATCTTTACTTTGGGTGGGCTGGTTCGGTTTCAACGGTGGTTCTGCCTTGGGTGCGAACGGCTCTGCAGGTTATGCGCTGGTGGTGACTCAGGTGGCAGCGGCAGCGGCAGCGCTCTCTTGGCTGATTACTGAAAAACTGGTACGTGGCAAAGCATCTGTATTAGGCGGCGTATCGGGTGCAGTTGCTGGTCTGGTGGTGATTACGCCAGCCGCAGGTTTTGTGACTGTCGGTGGTGCATTGGCGATGGGTCTGATCGGTGGTGTGGTGTGTTTCTGGGGGATTACTGCGCTGAAACGTGCCTTGAAAGCCGATGATTCTTTAGATGCGTTTGGCCTACATGGTGTAGGTGGTGTGGTCGGTGCAATTTTGACCGCTTTTTTTGCCAGCGAATTCATTATGGGGGATGCTGCGCCAGCCAACATGATGAGCCAGCTTTGGGTTCAAGTTGAAGGTGTACTTGCGACCATCGCTTACTCTGCCATCATGACCTTCATCATCCTGAAAGTGATTGACTTGATCATTGGTATCCGTGTCGCATCTGATGATGAGCGCATGGGTCTGGATTTGAGCCAGCATGGTGAACGTGTCGAATAATAATAAACACACAATAATCAATATATAGTGCAAAACAGCCCAAATGGGCTGTTTTTTTTCTATATGTTGCGTAAGACTCTACAAAGTTTGCAATTTTTGCTACACTCGGAATCCATCTGGATTTGTTCAATTAAACCGCTATGCATTGCCCATTTTGCAATACTGCCGACAGTAAAGTGATTGATTCACGCCTGGCAGCTGAAGGCTGTCAGATTCGTCGTCGCCGTGAATGTGTCAGTTGTAATGAACGTTTTACGACTTTTGAAAGTTATGAAGTGGTGATGCCGCGCGTGATTAAATCGGATGGCAAGAATGAACCCTTTGATGAAGCCAAATTACGTCGCTCCCTGATGCATGCCTTGCAGAAACGTCCGGTAACCCAAGAGCAGATTGAAACAGTTTTGAGCGATATCCAGTTACAGATTCGCCGTTTGGGTGAGCGTGATGTGAAATCGCGTACCATCGGTGAAATTGTCATGCAGTCTTTATTCGCACTCGATCACGTGGCCTATGTGCGTTTCGCTTCGGTTTATCAGGATTTCCAGGATGTTGAAGCTTTTCGTCATCAAATTGAACAGATGCAACAGCGAGAATCACAAGAATAAGCATGTCTGAACTGAATCAAGATCAAGTCTGGATGCGCCGCGCAATTCAGCTTGCCCAGCAAGGTCAATACTCGACCAAGCCCAATCCGAATGTCGGCTGTGTCATTGTCAAAGATGGCGTCATTATCGGTGAGGGTTTTCATCCTCAAGCAGGGCAGCCGCATGCTGAAGTATTCGCGCTGCGTCAGGCTAGTGAGCAGGCACGTGGTGCAACCGCGTATGTCACTTTGGAGCCGTGTGCGCATTATGGGCGAACGCCGCCATGTGCCAAGGGTCTGGTTGAAGCTGGTGTGGCTAAAGTGGTCGTGGCCTGTCCTGATCCAAATCCGCTGGTGGCGGGCAAGGGTGTACAGATTTTAAAAGATGCCGGTATCGATGTTGAAGTCGGGATTGGTCAGGAACAAGCGCATCAGCTGAATCAAGGTTTCCTGAAAGCCATGGCGACCGGCATGCCGTATGTGCGACTTAAAATTGCATCCAGTCTGGATGGCCGTACGGCGATGGCATCCGGTGAATCGAAATGGATTACCGGAGCCGAGGCGCGTCAGGACGTGCAGTATTGGCGGGCCATTTCCGGTGCAGTCATCACTGGGATTGAAACAGTTCTGGCCGATGACTGTCAGCTGAATGTGCGGCAACTCGATGGCATTGAAGATATTGAAACAGTAGTACAGCCCAAGCGTATCATTTTGGATCGTCAGGGGCGTTTGCCATTAACGGCGAAAATTCTAGCGCAAGCCGACACCGTGTTGGTGATGGGACCTTTTCGGCAAGAGCTGGCCGATCTGGGTGTGTTACAATTGCCGGTACAGCCTTTAAAACAATTATTGTCCCAGCTGGCTGAGCAGCATCAGATTTATGATGTCTTGGTGGAAGCAGGGGCGACCTTATCTACGGCATTTTTACAAGAACAATTGGTTGATGAACTGATCAGTTACGTTGCACCGACCTTATTGGGTCAGTCTGCACGAACTATGTTTAATGCAGAATTCAGCCTTATGGCAGAACAACTCCGATTTAAGCTGCGCGATGTGACCCGCTTGGGTGATGACGTGCGCTTCAGGTTAATTCCTTTTCAAGAGACACTATGAGTTCAGAGTCTACGGTTTATCATAAACGTCGCCATGCGGCACGTACCACCGATGAATATCTTTTCCATCAGCTGGTTCCTTATCTGGGCAACAAACGCCGTTTATTACATTTGATTCTGGAAGCACTTGAAATTACAGGAACTCTGAAGCGTGAAGATGGCCGTGCGCCGATTTTTGCTGATTTTTTTGCTGGTTCTGGTGTGGTATCACGCTTAGCCCGTCAAAATGGTTATCGCGTGATTGCCAATGACTGGGAACCCTATAGCCATGCATTGAATCATGCGGTGCTGGCCTGTACTGAAGCACCGGCGTTTAAAGAATTGGGTGGCTATCAGAAAGCCATTGATTATCTGAACCGTCTGCCGGAAGTGAAAGGCTGGGTCACGCATAACCTGTGTCCGCGCAATGATGAAATTTATGATCCCGCCCGTGACCGTTTGTTTTTCAAACGTCGTAATGGCATGCGTATTGATGCCATTCGTCAGCAGATTGCAGCTTGGCAGGCCCAAGGTGCCATTGACGATGTAGAGATGTCTGCCTTGCTGGCACCATTACTGTATTCAGCCAGTTTTGTCAGCAATACCTCGGGCGTTTTCAAGAGTTTCCACCACGGCTGGGGCGGAAAAACCCAAACGGCGCTGGAACGGATTGAATCTTTACTGTGGCTGACCCCAAGCCGCTTTTGCGAGTCGGATCAGAAGAAAGGTATGGCTGCCGAAATGTGGTGTGTCGATGCCCAGCATCTGGCCAATCAGATGAGCGGTTTTGAAGTAGATGTGGCTTATCTGGATCCACCGTATAATCAGCATGCCTATAGCAGTAATTACCATGTCCTGAATGCTTTGACCTTATGGGATCAGGCCGATTTACCGACGCCAGATACCAAGGGCTTCAAGAGCGGGATTGACCGGGCATGGCGCAAAGAGCGTCCGAGCCAGTACAACTCTTCCAAATATGCCAAAGAAGCCTATGAAAACTTGTTGGCGACCATCAATGCGCGTTTCATTCTGACCAGTTATTCAACGGATGGTAATATCAGCGCCACTGATTTATTGCAGGCCAACCTGAAACGTGGCCGGGTGACCTTGCTGACTCAGGATGTACCACGTTATCGGGTCAGCAAACAGCGCCAATCTGAACGTGCACGCGTACTGGAATTTATTGTGATTACCGATACCCATGCCAGGTCAGGTCCACCGATCCGTCAACTCCTCAGCCAGTTGCATCATTATGCAGAATTGGGCGGTGTGGATACCACTGGTGTCAGTACCCAGTTGGCACTCTGGTAAAAGAATAGAAAAGGAAATAAAAATGTTTACAGGTATTATCGAAAGCCTCGGCAAAGTAGACAGTCTGCGAATTGTGGGTGGTGATGTACGTTTACGTATCCAGACTGACCTGGACATGTCGGATGTACATCTGGGTGATTCTATTGCTACAAATGGCATCTGCCTGACAGTCATCGACTGGGGCGAAAACTGGTATGCAGCTGATGTGTCCCGTGAAAGTCTGAACCGGACGACACTGGGCAACTGGAAAGCCGGTCAACCTGTTAACGTCGAAAAAGCCATGTTGCCGACCACGCGTTTTGGCGGCCATATTGTTTCAGGTCATGTCGATGCAGTCGGCGAGATCACTTTGGTGCGTGCAGATGCACGCTCGATTTATTATGAAGTCACTGCACCGGCTGAAATTGCCAGATATCTGGCAGAAAAAGGTTCGGTCACAGTCGATGGTATTAGCCTGACCATTAATCACTTGCGTGGCTGTGTGATTAGTCTGAACTTGATTCCGCATACGGCTGAACGTACCAATATCGGTACCTGGAAAGTGGGTAGCAAGGTCAATCTGGAAGTGGATGTGTTGGCACGTTATATCGAGCGTTTATTGCTCGGTGATAAAGCCGCAGATACTACTGAACAGTCTAAGATCAGCATGGATTTTCTGGCTGAAAATGGCTTTTTAAAATAAGCGGAATGCTTAAATACTGAACAGTCTGATTGAAAAATTAGACTGTTTTTTTATTTTTCGGGATAATCAGCAATTCAATTTGCAAATATTGCCTTGGTGGACGGGTCGAATGCTCGATTTTTTACTCAACTTGGAACAGTCATTACCGCTATTGCTTGATCAATATGGGGTGTGGATCTACGCGATCCTGTTTCTGGTGATTTTTGCGGAAACCGGCTCAGTATTTTTCTTTTTTCTGCCCGGTGACAGTTTATTGCTGGCTGTAGGAGCTTTATGTGCCAGCAGCGATATATTGACCCTGCATTCGATGGGATTACTGCTCTTTACTGCATCGGTACTCGGCTACACCGTGAATTATTACACTGGAAAAGTGCTGGGCCTAAAATATTTTAATCGGCATTCACGCTATTTCAAGCCAGAATATATGGTGAAAACCAATCACTATTTTATGAAACATGGCGGTAAAACCATTCTGATTGCGCGTTTTATTCCTTTTGTTCGTTCATTTGGCCCTTTTGCTGCCGGTTCAGCCCATATGAGTTTTGCCACATTCAGCTTTTATAATATTACGGGTGGTATTCTCTGGATTGGTACTTTATTAAGTATTGGCTATTTGCTTGGAAATGCTGCCTTTATGCTGGCCGATATGCTCTAAAAGATCAAATTAAAAATCCGAATCAGCCGGATGCCAGTTAGTTAAGCAATTGACTGGCATTTTCTTTTTTAAATTCATGATTATATTTGATGGGTGGAAAAGTCATCCGCAACTGTTTGAGGCATGCGGTGTATTGCACCGCAAGATATCTTCCTTGCGAAGCTCTGCTTCTCATTTGGACAAAACCAAATTAACCAATGCTTTACAGATGTTTGATGTAAAACCTTAAGGTTTCGTCGTGAACGACTAAACAGTTAAAGGGTCTATTTCTAAACTCTTTAACTGATCAGCATTACCGAATGAGCAGGCTTTTTATATGAGTTGGGATTTTTAATCAGGTCTCACTTGCTCGGAAAATTCTGAATTTTTCAGTATATAGTCGATTTCTTCTTGGGCCGCCACACGCATTTGTTCTCTTAGTGCATTGATGGTCTGTTCAATCACCGTTTCTGCCTCAAGTTCCAGACGCAAACGCACACTCTCTAATTCGGATAAAATGGTGTGGTCTTGAATCTGGATACGACCTTGGGCAAAGTCAAAACTATGCTCAGGATTTTTCTGATAACGGGCAACATAGTGCTGCATTTCTGTCTCTAGACTGAGGTTTATGTCAGCGAGGGCTTGGGTCTGCTCAGCAAATTTACGCTGTTCATCCTGATATAGCTGTGCAATCGCAGCCTGCTCTACGGCACGTTTATCGGCCAGAGCCTGTTCGAGTGCCAGCTGTCTGCGAATACGTGCAGCCTCAATCAATTCAGCCTTGCGCTGCGCATAGGCTTCTTCAATCTTGCGTTCAGATTCCTGCTGTAAGCGCTGATCACGAATCTGCCATTCTTCTAAAGAGGTTTCAGGCTTTAAAATGTCACAGATCCGAGAGAGGTCATCGATAAAGGTCTGACGTACAGCTTCCGGAACATTTAACCAGCGCTGTTTAAAATCTGGACCTACATTTAATGCCACATGCCTCTCCTTGTGGGTGATATCGGTTAAAGCTTATGGGTGTTGGGCTCAATACCTAAACGACGATATTGTTTGAATTTTTCACGACCCAGCTGTTTAGCCGTTTCATGGTTTTCAATGATCTCAATAATGTGACTAAATTTTGCGTAAGGTTCAAGTGCTTCCGGATTAAAATTGAAAATAATCCAGTCGGACTGTTCAGGCAATGTTGCCGAAATACACACGCTCGCCTCAGGCTGATCAATGCCATGCGGAATGAAACTCGCGGGATCAAAGCTCCACAGGCGTTCATCCAGCTGCTGCTGCAAGGCTGCATCGGCACATAGTAACCAGATCCGCGCCGGCTGGCGCAGAATCTTGCGGCATAAACGACAAGCACTTTCGACTTGTCGTTCAGGACTTTTTTCAAATAAATAAAAGCTGACCTTAGCCATTCGTTTGAACGCGGTTGGCCAGGAACTGCATCAATAATGGCACTGGACGCCCAGTTGCGCCTTTATTGGCACCTGAGTTCCATGCTGTACCTGCAACATCCAGATGTGCCCAGCGATATTCACGGGTAAAACGTTGCAAGAAGCAGGCTGCAGTGACAGAACCAGCTTTTGGGCCACCGATATTGCCAATATCGGCAAATGGTGAATCGAGTTGTTCCTGATAGTCATCTATGACCGGCATACGCCATACCCGGTCAAATGAATGCTGGCCGGCAGTTTCCAGTTCTGCTGCCAATTTATCATCTGGTGTGAACAGACCTGTCAGCACGGAACCCAAAGCCACCACACATGCACCGGTCAAGGTCGCAATATCAATCACCAGAGCAGGGTTGAAACGTTTCACATAGGTCAGGGTGTCACATAACACCAGACGACCTTCGGCATCGGTATTCAGGATTTCAACCGTTTGACCGCTCATCGTCGTGACGATATCACCTGGACGAGTGGCTTTACCAGAAGGCATATTTTCTGCTGCGGCAATGGTTCCTACCACATGCAGAGCTAAGCGGGACTCACACAATGCACGCATGGTACCCAGTACAGAGGCTGCACCGCACATGTCGTATTTCATTTCATCCATACCTGCGCCAGGTTTGAGTGAAATACCACCGGTATCAAAGGTAATGCCTTTACCGACCAGTACCACTGGCGCTTCACTACGCTCTGATTGATATTCAATGCTGATAATACGACCCGGACGCTCTGAACCCTGGCTGACTGCAAGGAAGGCACCCATGCCTAAATCTGCCATCTGTTGTTCATCCAGTACCGTGACTTTCAGTAAATCCGGATATTCAGCAGCCAAGGCGATGGCCTGATCTGCCAGATATTCCGGGAAACAGATATTGCCCGGACGGTTGCCCAGATCACGTGCCAGGTTTTGCCCGCTCTGTACTGCTTGAACCAGTTGCAGCTGTTCTGTCGTTAAAACGCTATGCGTGGCAATCAGGTCGATCTGTTCAAGTACAAATTCATTCTTTTTCGACTTATATTCATCATAACCATAGCTGGCTTGAGTCAAAGCCAGAGCAAACAGATAATGCAATTCTTGTGGAAGTTGTGTCAGGTCTACAGAAATCTGTTTGAATTTTTTTTGAGTGGCCTGAATAATAGTCTGGGCAATTTTTGCGAGTTTTGCTGGTTGCAATTCAGCGACTTTGCCTAAACCGATCAGTGCTGCATGGCTGGACTGGCTGACTTGGCCAATCAGGCTCAGACTTTCAGCCAAAGCTGCTTTGAACTGAGATGCTTCAATTAATCTGTCTAAATTGTTGATTTGATAGGTTGAGGTGGTATTTTGAAGTTGTTCTGAGTCAACTAAAATCAACAAAGATTGACTTGATCCATTCTCTGGGAATGACGTATTAATTGTAAGTTTCATATTCTGTTTTCACGCCTGTCTAGATTTGTAAATCATTCAGTCATTGAACCATTTATCTGAATAGAGTTTCAATGGGTAGGGCCGTCTAGGTTTTATATTTTTGCTATTCGGGTAAACTAGCACTCGTTTTATAGACCTTATTTTGGAAGAATTAATTTGATTATTCGGCGTTATCTGGTCAAGCAAGTTGTCTCGACATCCTTGGTGGTGATTGCCTTATTGACCTTGATCATGATGGGTGGCCGACTGATCAAGTATTTTGGTGTCGCAGCGCAAGGCCGTCTGGATGCAGGCATTTTATTTAGCATCATTGGCTACCGTTTGCCTGAGTTTTTAACCTTAATTCTTCCGCTCGGTTTCTTTATTGGCCTGATGCTGGTATTTGGCCGTTTATATGTCGACCATGAAATGGCGGTGATGAATGGCAGTGGTGTCAGCCGGCATCAATTGGCGCGCCTTCTGGTGCCGATGACCTTGGTGTTTCTCATTGCCCAAGCCGGCTTGATGCTCTGGGCAGCGCCATGGGGAATCCGCCAGTTTGAAGCGCTGACCACCAGTCAGGCGGTACGCACCGGCTTTGATCTGGTACGACCCAAAGAATTTATTTCCTCTGGCCCCTATACCATTTATGCCGGTGATCTGTCTGAAGACCGTAAAAACTTAAAAGATATTTTCTTCTATCAGCGGGCAGAAAAACCCGGTAAACCGGATGTGATGATTCTGGCCCAAGAAGCCACCCGCATCGAGGTGCCAAATGATGCGGCCAATGTGGTCGATCTGGTTCAAGGTCGCCGTTATGAAATTTATCCGGGCACTCCGCAATATACCCAGGCTGAATTTGCAAGCTATCGTCTGCGTTTAGAAAATGATGAGGAAGCACAGTTTGCCAGTGCTGAAGTTGAAGCCCTGCCAACCTCGCAATTGTGGCAGAACCGTCAGGATCCTGTGGTGGCCAGTGAATTAGGCTGGCGGGTATTTGTACCATTTGTGATTCTGATTGCTTTGATTCTGGCCGTGGCCTTGTCTGAAGTGAGTCCACGCCAAGGTCGTTATCTCAAGTTATTTCCGGCGCTCATGATTTTTGCCAGTCTGATTGTGGCGTTAATGGCCGTGAAAACCCGGATCAGTAAAGAGGAAATGGGGATCTGGGCTTATCCATTGATCCTGATTGCTTATGCGATTGCGGGTGCCTTGTTCTCACGTAAACAGAATTTGGCCCCGAAAATCAAGAAACAGATTCAGCGAGTGAGGTCTTAATAATGTTGGCACGTCGTATAGTTGCAAAACATGTGACCCAAACCACTGCGCTGGCGATGCTGGGTGCAACCGCTGTGTTGGCGGGTTTACAGGTGTTATTTACTTATCTGGGTGAGCTGGGTTCACTAAAAGAAGGTTATGGCGCCTGGGATGCCTTGAAATATGTGCTCTGGGGTGCTCCGAATTATCTTTATGAAATTCTGCCGATCTCGGCGCTGATCGGTGCGGTTTTAGGTTTGGGCACATTAGCCTCAAATAGTGAACTGATTGTGATGCGCTCGATCGGGATCAGTCTGTGGCGGATTGTTGGCTGGGTGATCCGTTCAGCATTACTGCTGGTGGTCTTGTCATTTGCCTTGAGCGAGTGGGTGATTCCTTATACCAATGAACAGGCCAAGAGCGTAAAAAGTTCGAGTAAAGCCGCGCAACTGGGCGAAGTGCGGGGTTACTGGACACGGGAAGGGCAGCGCTTTATTTATATTGATTATGCCAATTCGCAAGGTCAGCTGAAAAATGTGCAGATGCTGGATTTTGATGAAAATTATCGCTTACGCGGCACCTTGCAAGCGGATCAGGGTGAATTCGTCACAGATGGCTCCTGGACATTAAGCAATACCGAGCAGTTCGATATTCTGCAAAATGGTAGTGCTACCCTGATCAAGCAGGAACAGCAACCTTTGGCACTGGCATTACAGCCAAAATATGTGCATATGGTCACCATCGATCCTGAAGACTTGTCACCGAGCCAACTGATCAGTTTCACAAGTTATATGCATGAATATAGTCAGGTGCCAAAAACCTATCAACTGGCTTTCTGGCAGAAACTCGGTTCTCCTTTTGCCCTGATTGCACTGGTGGTGATTGCCTGTTCATTTATTTTCGGGCCGCTGCGTCAGCAATCCATGGGTTTTCGTCTGGTGATTGCCTTATTTGCCGGTCTGGGCTTTTTCTATCTACAGGATTTCCTCGGCTATGCCAGTCTGGTCTATGCGCCATCTCCGGCATGGTTTGTCTTTATTCCGATTCTGATCATGTTCGGTATTGGGGGTTACCTGCTGCATCGGGCACGCTAAGACCCAGGAAAATAGAACAAATCAATCGCGATGAGCGGCTTAAACCATACTCTGGTCATGGCCTCTTTTTGCAAACTTCGCTAAAATAGAGCGATTAATTCGTAGACGAACAGAGTATTTCATTATGACGGATGCAACTGCTGGCAAAATCCCTCACGTTTTGGTGATTATGGATGGTGTGGGTCATCGCGAAGCGGTCGAAGACAACGCGTTTTTAGCAGCTAAACGACCAAATTTAACTGCAATGCAGGACAAGCATCCGCATGGTTTGATCTCGGGTTCAGGCGAAGATGTTGGTCTGCCAGATGGCCAGATGGGGAACTCGGAAGTCGGACATATGAACCTCGGTGCAGGTCGTGTGCTGTATCAGGATTTTACCCGGATTACCAAAGACATTCGTACCGGTGATTTCTTCAATCATGAAGTACTCGTCGATGCGGTGGAGAAAGCCAAAGCTTCAGGTGGTGCAGTGCATTTGCTCGGCCTTTTATCTCAAGGTGGTGTGCATTCGCATGAAGACCATATTGTTGCGATGGCTGAACTGGCACTGAAACGTGGTGTCAAAGTTTATTTGCATGCTTTCCTGGATGGTCGTGATACGCCGCCACGAAGTGCCCAACCGTCATTGGAAAAACTGGATGCGCTGTTTGCACAATATCCGGGTCAGGGTCGTATTGCCAGCATGATTGGTCGTTACTTCGCGATGGATCGTGACAACCGTTGGGATCGCGTCGAACAGGCCTATCGTTTATTGACTGAAGGCGAAGCGGCCCGTACAGCTGCCACCGCAGTTCAAGGTCTGGAACAGGCTTATGCCGCAGATGAGTCGGATGAATTTGTCAAAGCCACCCGCATTGGTGAGCTGGCAAAAATTCAGGATGGCGACAGCGTGGTCTTCATGAACTTCCGTGCCGATCGTGCCCGTGAATTGACTCGCGCATTTGTAGAAAAAGATTTTGCTGGATTTGCACGTAAAGTGGTGCCGAACTTAGCCAAGTTTGTGATGTTGACGCGTTACCAAGCAACGATTGATGCGCCTGTGGCCTATATGCCAGAAGCGTTGGTCAACTCGATTGGTGAATACCTGTCAAATCTGGGTAAAACCCAATTGCGTATTGCTGAAACTGAAAAATATGCACACGTGACGTTCTTCTTTAGTGGCGGTCGTGAAGATGAATATCCGGGTGAAAAACGTATCCTGATTCCATCACCAAATGTAGCAACTTATGACCTCAAACCGGAAATGAGTGCTTATGAAGTGACTGATGAGCTGGTCGCTGCGATCAATTCAGGCGAATTTGACCTGCTGGTGGTGAACTATGCCAATGGTGATATGGTCGGTCATACCGGTGTTTTTGATGCCGCAGTGAAAGCGGTCGAAGCGGTCGATACCTGCTTAGGCCGGGTTTATGAGGCGGTGATGGCGCAAAAAGGTCATATGATTGTGACTGCCGATCATGGTAATGTAGAGCAGATGCAGGACTATCACAGTGGTCAGGTGCATACTCAACATACCACTGAATTGGTTCCATTTATTTATGTAGGTCCAACTCAGGCCACGATCGCAGAAGGTGGCGTATTGGCAGATGTCGCACCGACCTTATTAAGTCTGATGCAAGTTCCAGTCCCTGCGGAAATGCAAGGTCGTAACCTGATTCAGCTTGATGCATAATTTTCGATAAAATTCTAAAAAGGTCAAAGAATGGAAAGAACACGCTGGAAGTCTGTTGTAATACCATGCTTACTGATGTGTTTGAGTCATTCAGCTTGGGGTGCGGGTTCAAATGAGCCCGCATTCGATGATATGGAAATGGATGGGCAGGCCTATTCTGAAATTCCTGTAGCATCCATTCAGGAATTCGTACAAATTTATGGCATCGTGAAAGACAATTATATTCAAGATAAAAATGACGATGCCTTATTTCAACAGGCTATTCAAGGTCTGGTCAGTGGCTTAGATCGCTATTCCCGTTATTTGTCGCCTGAAGATTATAAGCAGCTGCGTGAATATACCGAAGGCGATCTGGCCAGCATTGATTTCGATCTGCAATTTAACTCGCAGATGAAGCAATGGATGGTGCAGGGATTGAGCGCCGATGCCGACTCTGCCAAGCAGGGACTGCGTAATGGTGTCACGGTCTATAAAATTGATGATCAGGTACTGAGTAGCCTGAATCAGGAACAAGTCCGGCAGTTATTGAGCGGAGCAGTTGGCTCTACGCTCATGATCCAGCTTTCCCCGCAAAGTCCGGCCGTTCGTCTGGTCCGCAATACTAAACTGGATACTGAAATAAAATCGAGCTTGCACAATAATCAGGTGCTAGTTTTACAGGTCAAGGTTTTTCAGCAAGATACTGCCAATGAAATCAAACGTCTAATCGAAAGCTATGCCGACAAGCGCCTAAAAGCCGTGCTATTTGATTTGCGCAATAACCCGGGAGGCTTATTGTCTGCAGCAGTAGAATCTGCCGATTTATTTTTGAATCAGGGCGTGATTGTCTCGACCAAAAGCCGTGCTGAAGGCAACCAGCAATTTCAGGCCTTGCCGAGTTTTGAGTTCCAGAATTTAAAAGTTGGGGTGCTGATTAACAACCGCTCGGCTTCTGCAGCAGAAGTGTTTACTGCAGCCCTGAAAGAACATAACCGTGCCTGGGTCGTAGGCGAAAAAAGTTATGGCAAAGGCGTAGTACAGAAACTCTTTCCTTTAAGCAATGGTTCGGCTTTACAGATGACGGTATCGCAATACTTTAGCCCGAGCGGCCAGACGATTGAAGGGCGAGGGGTGCAGCCGCATTTCAATTATCCGTTTAAGCAGGAAATGCGTGAGGAGAGCTATCTGGAACATGTTACAGACTTGCTGCTCCTGCAAAAATAATTATTCGTCTTCTTCGGTATCCAGTCCGAACTTTTTCAAGCGATAGCGCAGGGAGCGGAATGACATACCGAGCTTTTTCGCGGCCAGTGTGCGGTTCCAGTGCGTTAGATTCAGCGCATTGAGTAGGACTTCTTTTTCAATCTTTTCTAAATATAGCTCTAGGCCTTCTTCTGGGAGCTTTCTCGGGGCAATCAGGGTGTCAGTCGCAATGATCTCGCTCGTGAGCGTATTCATCTCCTGAGCGCTGTTAAGAGCCTGACGTAACGGTGCACTTTGCAGGTGCTGAAGATCAATGCGTTCTTCATCACTCAAGGTAATTGCACGTTCCATAATATTACGCAATTCACGTACATTACCCGGATAATATTGTTCCAATAAAAATTCTTTACTGCGTTCTGTCAGTTTTTTATTGGCAATGCCCCATTCCTGGCAAATCTTCTGAATAAAATGTTCGGCGAGTAAGAGAATATCCTGACTCCGTTCACGCAGCGGCGGTAAAGTCAGATCCATCACATGAATACGGAAATATAAATCCTGACGGAATTTGCCTTGTTGTACCAAGGCTTCCAGATCCTGATGCGTGGCACTGATGACGCGGAAATCCACATCAATTTCAGTATCTGAACCGAGGGGACGAATGCGTTTTTCCTGCACCGCACGTAACAGTTTGACCTGCATAGCAAGTGGTAATTCGGCAATTTCGTCCAGAAACAGGCTGCCACCATGTGCCGATTGAATCAGCCCCTGTTTGTCCTGAGCGGCGCCAGTAAAGCTGCCTTTCTTATGCCCAAACAGTTCGCTTTCCATCAGTTCGGTGGGAATCGCGCCACAGTTAATTGCAATAAAAGGGCCTTCATTACGGTTGCTCAGGCGATGGACCAGATTGGCCACCACTTCCTTGCCAGTTCCCGATTCGCCAGTAATAAAAACCGGTGCCTGTGAGCGGGCAATTTTTTGTAAGGTAATACGTAAGTGCTGAATCGGTATCGATTGCCCAATCAGCATTTTATGTTCTAAAGCATCATTTGGATTATTATGGGAATAATCCACCGGTTTATTCAGCGCTTTTTGTAGCAGCTGTTCCAGATGTTTCTGATTGATCGGTTTGCTGACAAAGTCAAAGGCACCAGCTTTGAGCGCTGCAATCGCAATTTCCATATTGCCATAAGCAGTCAGAACTGCCACTGGAAGTGCCGGATAAAGATTGCCAATCCATTCCAGTAACTCCAGACCATTGCCATCGGGCAGGTTTAGGTCAGTCAGGCAGGCATCATACTGATGATCTGCAAGGCATTTTTTAGCATCTTGCAGACGATGGGCAATATGCGTACGAATCCCCATGCGCAGCAATGACATTTGCATCAGGGTGCACAAATCTTCTTCATCATCCACCAGTAGCACCAGTGGCTGTTGTTCCACGCTCATTTGCCTTGACCCCTTTATACCGTAATACGTTGGCAGCTAATGCGAAAGCATGCGCCCTGTTCTTGTTGTATATAGTTTAATTGTGCCTGATTTGCTTCACAAAAACTATGTGATAAGTACAGTCCTAATCCGGTTCCACTAATCGAGGTGCTGAAAAAAGGTTGAAATAATAGGGCCTGGTCGTGTATGGCTACACCTGAGCCGAAATCCCGGATATCAATCCAGACCCGATGTTCATAGGGATGTATATTCAGCTGAATGTAATTGGCATCTGCTGAATTGTGACGGATGGCATTGCGAAGCAGGTTAATCAGGACTTGACGAAATTGTGCTTCATCGAACTGAATCAGCAGCGGCACATCAATATTAAATTGAATCTGATCGCAAATATCGGCCAAATCTTCCTGGATAAATAACGGGATAAATTCATTGAGATGAATCGGCACCGGATGGGTTTCTTTATTTTTGACCATATTCAGCGTGTCCTGAATAATCCGGTCGATCCGGGTCGCCTGTCGGCCAATCATCTGGTTGAGTACTTGTTGTTGTTCATTGTCAGAGTCAAGGTATAAATCATTGGCCTGCACAATAGCTGCCAATGGATTACGAATTTCATGCGCAATACTGGCTGAAAGCTGGCCCAGTGCAGCAAGCTTGAGTTGCTGCACCTGTTGATTGAGTTTTTTGGCATCCTGTAACACCAATAACATCAGAGTTTGATGCGGCACAATCAGCTTTTGTACCTGTACATGAATGTTATAGCGACTTTGCTGTGATTCAAATTGAAAACGCTCGCCATTTTCCAGCGTTTCAAACTGGATCAGTTCAAACAAGTCATTAGACTTCCTTCATAAATCATTTTTCAACCAATTTAATTGTTTATCTTTCACCCAATCTAAATTGTATATGCCAGCAAGTAAATTAAACCGCAGGTTTAATCGTTTACGACGATTTCTATATACACAAGATAAAATCTTAAAACATTTCATCCTTCCAAATACATGCTCTACTTGAATTCGTCTACGACCAATCTCTTTATTTAACTTTTTTAATTCAGAATCTAGTTTTTCAGTTTTCTTTGCTTTAGATGGCATGAGGCATCCAAAACCCAATTTCTTTATCCCTAAATACCCCTTATCAACGATAAAAAAGGGCTTAAATTTTAATTTCCTCATGCTTTTTTTAAATATTTTAAAATCATGCATGCTTCCATGACTTCCACATACACTCAGTATTTCACCTGTTGTATAGTGCATAGATAGCTGAAATTTAAAGGTATGTCGCTTTTTTTTACCGCTATACCATTTCTTCTGTTTTTTTTGGACGTTGAACTAATATTTCAGTTGCATCAATCACAACAACTTCCCAATCCACTTCATCTCGATTAGGAAGTTGTTTTGGCAAGTTAAATTTTCCAGAACGGATTAAGGTATCTTCAATAACGCGTGTGATACGAATTGCACTCGTTTCAGATACACCGTAACTCATACCAAGATGGAAAAATGTTCGATATTCTCTCCAATATTCTATACATAAGAGCAAACGATCTTCCAACGGTAATTTATGTGGTCGTCCTTTACCAATATGACAAGGTAACTCCTTATTTAGCTCGGCCAACATGAGGTTAAATGTAGCCCAACTAACACCGGTAAGCCTACGAAACTTAACGTCTGATAATTTTTGAATATCTTTGAATTTCATCCAAGGATTATCCCTTGGATGAAATAATTTTGCTGATTAATTTAAGATCAAATAAATTGTACGTTTTTTGATTTATGACGGAAGTCTATTTTGAGATTGGTATAACGAAAATCTTTCATGGGCATACATTGGTTCAATGCCCAGCAGATGACAGGCAGCTGGATTACTGAGCACCACATGGTAATTCTCATCTAAGACCAGATAGCCAGTTTCAATCTGTTCCAGAATATAGCGGTTAATATTCTGTAAGCGATATAGTTCAAGCGATTGAGAAAAATTTAGGTTTTCTAGAATCTGAAAGCGCCGTACCGCAATTTGTCCTGAGCCATAGACGACAAAAAACAGAAAGGCCAGCAGGGCACTATTCCCGATATTGGAAAGTGAGGAAAAGGCAAAAATACTGCCGATAAAATGCTGATAGATGATACTAATTACCGCAATCAGGGTGATGATCAGGGCTTTCTTGGCATCCAGTAATAATGAGGCTGAAAAAATGGTAATAACAAAAATCAGTCCGAGATGGACATTTGGACCCTGACTGGCCAAGGTCAATAAACTAAGAAAAAAGACATCGCTGGCAAAAATCAGAATGAACTGTGGCTGAATCAGGCGCTTTACCCATCTTAGCGTAAACAGCTGCACAGTATTGACGGCGACGCCAATCATTAAGGCATAGTGATAGAGTTTAGGATACTGATAATCCGCAGTCATATCGGGATAAGTCAGCAGGAAAATCAGCAACAAACCGGTGCTGATCAGTAGGCGATAAGCGCTATACCAGATACCAAGATGATATTGATTGAGTGCAGAATAACTGGATTGTTGTGCCATATGCACCGGAACTCGTTAAAGACTAAGGTTTAATAAGTCCATAGCGCATGGCTAGATGAGTCAGTTTGACATCGCTATCGATATTCAGTTTTTCAAAAATACGGTAACGATAAGTATTCACGGTTTTAACACTTACAAAGAGCTTGTCAGCAATTTCCTGCGCGCTGATACAGTTCACCACCATCATCGCCACTTGCATTTCACGTTCTGACAGTGCATCAAAAGGCGATTGCTGTGTATCAGAAAGGTAAGAACTCGCTAACTGTTCTGCAATGTCGGCACTAAAATATTTACCGCCTTGCATGACTTTATTGATGGCGCGAACCATTTCTGAAATCGGCGCCCCTTTGGTAATATAACCTTTGGCTCCGGCTTTTAATAACAGCGAAGGATAGGGTTCTTCTGCCAGACCGCTGACAGCCAGTACTTTGGTTTCAGGGGCGCTCTGAAGCAGACGACGCGTGGTTTCTACGCCACCAATGCCCGGCATATTCACATCCAGTAAAACCACATTCGGATGATGCTGACGAACCAGAGAAATCGCTTCTTCACCAGATTCAGCCTGTCCAATCACCTGAACCTCCGCATGGTCTTCCAGCATTCTGCAAATTCCAGTACGTACTAATTCATGGTCGTCCACAACTAAAACTGTGATCACCTACGCTCTCCCTCTGTTAAAAAAATCATTTTTTTGTTACATAAAGCAAAATAAGCTTGCAATGAAAGTACAAAATTAGCAATCCTATTCGCAAGATAAAATCTGAAACTTATCACACAGTGTCAAGATCAAAAAATGTTCTGCAATGTGTTTAAATGTAAGGCATATTAGAGGTAATACGCAAATCAATCTTACCTCTGTTAGTTGAGTGAAGAAATAGTGAAGAAAATAAACAAGTCTTTAAGGCATGTATTGGGCCTGTCCGTGTTAGTCAGCATGAGTGCGACAAGTTTTGCTGAAATCATTATGAATTCTGGCACGACAGAGGGCGGATCCAGCATTAGTTGGTCTTCTGAGGAAGTCAATCAGCTGATGAGTGATGATTTCCGTGTGGCTGCTGATGAGCCTTCGCCACCCGGTTCAGCCACCGTGACCACGACCTTGCGTCAGAGTGTACCGAGCACCCAGCAGTCGGTCAGTGTTCAGCAACCAGCAAAAACAACACAGATTTTTGATACAAACAGTTATAGCAATCAACCCTCTGTAAATGCCCGTGCTGCATTGGTTATGGATGCGCAAACCGGTGAGGTACTGTTTAGCAAAAACACCAATACCGCTTTGCCGATTGCATCTATTACCAAATTAATGACAGCAGTGGTGATTTCCGATGCACGTTTAAACATGTCAGAAAAAATCACGCTGCAACAGGCTGATTTCTCTTGCGCAGGTTGTAAAAGCTCAAGCTCGACCTTACGTGCTGGCGATAGCATGAACCGTGCCGAAGCTTTATTGTTTGCTCTAATGAAGTCTGAAAACCCGGCAGCTGCAGCCTTGGCGCGAACGTATCCAGGTGGTCGCAGTGCATTTATTGCAGCGATGAACAGTAAGGCCAAGGCCTTAGGCATGAATTCATCCCGCTTTATGGAATCAACCGGCTTACACCCTGGAAATGTGGCATCAGCACGTGATTTGGGTATTTTAGTGAATACCGCTTCTCAATATGGTTTGATTCGTCAATTCTCGACCACACCAAGCTATGACTTTAACTTGGGTTATCGTGTACTGAAATCGAATAATACCAATGCACTGGTGCGTAACGGCGGCTGGAATATCAATATTTCTAAAACCGGTTTTATTAATGAAGCAGGGCGCTGTGTGGTGATGCACACAACCCTGAATAACCGTCCGGTGGCAGTGGTACTGTTAGGTGCAAATAGCTCACAGGCGCGTACCAATGATGCGACCCGTTTGATGAGCTGGGTCAGCCAGCAACCAAAACGAATCTAATCTCTGCGCTCATAAAAAACCCTGCAAATGCAGGGTTTTTTATTCTGGCTGAAATTACATGTTCGACAGAATAGAGTCTTTTACCTGAGCCATGGTTGCATCGATAGACAGCATCACCGCATCGGCACATTGTTTGATCGCGGTATCTGGATCTTTTAGACCATTACCGGTTACGGTACATACGATTACTGAACCTTCAGCGATTTTCCCTGCTTTTATATCACGGATTGCACCGCCAACAGACGCAGCAGATGCAGGTTCTACAAATACACCTTCATACATCGACAGCAGACGTTGCGCTTCAAGAATCTCCGCATCCGTCAGTTCATCAAACCAGCCGTTTGAATCACGAACGACAGCTTTGGCATGATTGAAGCTTTGCGGATTACCAATACGAATGGCAGTTGCAACAGTTTCCGGATTTTCTACTGGACCACCACGCAGGAACGGAGCAGCACCAGACGCTTGGTAACCGGCCATGATTGGCAAGCCAGCCGGTTTAGGACCAGTGAAAGCATCGGTTTCAGCATCGTAAATCACTTGCTCAAATTCTTCTTTCGACTGATTGGCCACCGCTTCGGTATAGCCCATCCAGTGTGCAGTGATATTACCTGCGTTACCCACTGGCAGGCAGTGGTAATCCGGGGCACGACCTAAAGCTTCAACGATCTCGTAAGCAATGGTTTTTTGACCTTGCAGGCGGTACGGGTTGATTGAGTTTACAATCGTTACCGGTGCCTGATCCGCAACTTCCTTCACCAGACGCATGCCGTCATCGAAGTTGCCACGAATTTGCATGGTGATTGCACCATACATCATCGCTTGGGCCATTTTACCCATGGCAATTTTGCCTTCCGGGATGAGTACGAATGCTTTGATACCGGCACGAGCAGCGTATGCAGCCGCAGCAGCAGAAGTATTACCAGTGGATGCACAGATGATGGCTTTAGAGCCTTCTTCAACGGCTTTGGTCACTGCCATAGTCATACCGCGGTCTTTAAATGAACCAGTCGGGTTTAAGCCCTCGTACTTCACATAAATTTCAACATCTTTACCAATAATGCGTGGAATATTCTCAAGCTTGATCAGTGGAGTATTACCCTCACCCAAAGAGATCGCACGAGTAGTTGCAGACACTGGTAAACGGTCGCGATAGCGGTCAACTAAACCAGTATAACGATTGGCATTCGACATGATGATGTTCCAATTGTGTGTAGAGCTTGGCAAGGGGAAATACTCCCCTTAACCCGATTAATTATCAAGCGATTCTAAACGAATTCGTACAATTTCGCCATGAATGACGGGTAATGCTTGAATTTGTGAGAGCGCTGCATCCATTTTTGATTCGACGATAGGATCGGTCAGAATCACGATCGGAATAAGGTCTTTTAAGCGAGGTTGCTGCATGATGGCATCGATACTGATTCCGGCACGACTGAGGATCGTGGTGACATCGGCAAGCACGCCCATTTGATCTTCGGCATTAATACGGATGTAATAGCCGGTGGTCATTTGTTCACGACTCAAGATCGGTAAATCGGTCAGGGCTTCAAAGGCCAGTTGCGGAATGGTTCCAGCACCGTCTTCGGTATAAATGATATCACGGACAATATCCACCACGTCTGCGACCACAGCAGAAGCCGTTGGGCCTGCACCCGCACCTGCGCCGTAGTACAGCGTTGGGCCAACCGCATTGGCTTGTACCAGTACGGCGTTTTTCACGCCATTGACGTTGGCAATCAGTTCTTCTTCAGGAATCAGGGTTGGATGAACACGGAGTTCAATCCCGGCATCGGTGCGGCGTGCAATTCCCAGGTGCTTGATACGGAAACCGAGGTCTTCTGCATATTTCACATCTTGTGCAGTGACTTTGCCAATACCTTCAGTAAAGACTTTGTCAAACTGTAGCGGAATACCAAAGGCACATGAAGCTAGAATGGTCAGCTTATGTGCAGCATCAATACCTTCCACGTCAAAGGTTGGATCGGCTTCGGCATATCCGAGTTCTTGTGCTTCTTTGAGTACGTCTTCAAAAGTACGGCCTTTTTCACGCATTTCGCTGAGAATGAAGTTACCCGTACCATTGATGATGCCCGCCAGCCATTCAATCTTGTTGGCCGCCAGACCTTCACGAATCACTTTAATAATGGGAATACCGCCAGCCACTGCCGCTTCATAGGCAATCTGCACGGCATTGTCTTCAGCCGCTTTAAACAGCTCATTCCCATGTTCAGCCAATAGCGCCTTGTTGGCAGTGACAATATGCTTGCCATGTTTCATGGCTTCCATAATGATTTCAAAAGCAGGATGAATCCCACCCATGACTTCGACCACCACGTCTACGTCAGGTTGACGCACGATGTCCATCAAGTCTGCACTTTGTTTCACTGATGCAGGTAGGTCCAGATCAGGACGTGGACGACGGGTGCCTACATAGGTAATTTCAATTTCACGACCGGTGCGACGTTTAATCTCAGCAGCATTTTCTTTTAATAGTTTCAAGGCACCACCACCTACAGTACCAAGACCGAGGATAGCCAGACGAACTGGTTTCACGTCACACTCCAAATAAACAGTTTTTTACGAGAACCTAGATCATAGCTAAAAAAACGCCATGACTCTAGGGTCATTTCAGAATATCTTTATGTATAAAATAAAGTTAAATAACGTATTAAAATGAGTTATTTAAGTCGCTTCAATAATTCAGCGCTAGACAGATATCCGCCTAGGTAAACCCCTTCCGAACTATAAATGGCAGGGGTGCCATTGACGCCCATATTCAGGCCCATGTGATATTGATCTTGAACAGGATTTTCACATTTCTCTGCACTAATCTGTGCGCCGGCAATGGCCTGATCAAAAGCACTATGACGGTCAGCACTACACCAGATTGCTTCCATGGCCGGCATATGCTGTTCACCACGCGGCCAGGCGATATAACGAACCTCAATACCTTTACTATTCATTTCATCCATTTGTTCATGGAATTTATGGCAATACGGACAGCTGACATCGGTAAAGACATAGACCACATGCTTGGCCTTGCCTTTGGCCGGATAGATCAGCAGATCTTCTGCTTTCAGTTCGGCAAAGAGTTTGTTGTTGATTCCGGCTTGCAGGTTTTCACTGACATTATGCAGCTGTTTATCACCGAGTCGGATCACGTCGCCCTGAATCAGGTATTTACCATCGCTGGTGACATAGACCGCAGACATACCTTCCAGACTGACCCAGAACAGGTTCGGTACTTCGGTGGTTTTAATATCGATAATTTTGGCACTGATCCCCGCAGTTTTGAAATGCTTTTCCAAGGTAGAGACCAGACGCTGTTGTGCATTGCGTTCGGTCAGGGTAGAGGCTTCTCCCGTTGCTGGTGCACTTGCAGTCAGTGTATCTTGCTTTTTAGTGTTGTTATCGGAATTGGAACATGCGCTAAGCCCCAAACCAGCAGCAAGTGTACAAGCCATAAAAACTTTTGAGCGGGCAAATGTCATAAATAACCCTTTTCTTCTTGGACTAAAAACAGAGCATTAGCATAACAAAAAAAAATACAAACACGTCAAACTTCTCAGTTTATTCCATGTGTAGATGTTTTAAGCCCGTGGATGATGCGCTGCATGCAGCTGCTGCATCCGCACTTGCGCCACATGGGTATAAATCTGGGTGGTCGACAGGTCACTATGTCCAAGCAGCATCTGTACCACACGTAAATCTGCGCCATGATTGAGCAGATGCGTTGCAAAGGCATGCCGCAAGGTGTGCGGTGACAGCTCGGATGCAATTCCGGCCTGTAAAGCATAGCGTTTAATCGCATACCAGAAATTTTGCCGGCTCATGATGCCGCCATGCTGAGTCAAAAACAGATAATCGGTTGAGGTCTTATACAGTTGTGGACGGGCTTCATTCAGATATTTTTCCACCCATTCACAGGCCATGTGTCCCATCGGTACCAGCCGTTCTTTATTGGCTTTACCGACGATGCGTAAATAGCCCTGTTTTAAGTTAATCAGTTCCAGACGTAAGTTAATCAGTTCAGTGACACGTAAACCGCAAGCATACAGCACTTCAAACATGGCACGGTCACGCAGGCCTAAAGCAGTATTGATATCGGGGGCATCAATCAAGGCCTCAACATCGGCTTCAGACAGGTCTTTGGGCAAGGCACGGCCAAGCTTCGGGGTTTTATGCGCTGCCACCGGATTATCACTACGCAGCTTCTGTTCACGCAGAAATTTATAAAATGAACGCAAGGCTGACAGACAGCGGGCAATTGAGCGTGGGCTTTTTTGCTGTTTGGTCAGTGCAATCAATACATCGGAAATATCGTCATGGGTCCATTCTGGCAAAGGCTTGCTCAGACATTCTGCACATTGCAGCAAATCAGATAAATAGGCATTTCGGGTGTGTGGACTAACCGTTTGCGCAATCAGATAATCACGAAAACCCTGTAAATAGCTCAAGGCTTCAGGAATTTGAACCGGGGCGGGAATACGGGGTTTTTTATTCAGCATAGGGTGCAAGGATCTGATCTGAAAAAGCGATGAATTTAATAGGTATTCTCCACTGTAGTTTAATTTCACCAGACTGTCGATGTGATATAAAAACTAATTCAGCATGTAATCAATCTTATTTGTTAATTATTCTCATTTGTTTGTATACTGTACAAAATAGTTCAGGAATTTCACGGTGCGTTTGTCTGATTTAAAAGCAAAACAAATTGCCATCATTCGAAAAGTGAGTCGAACAACTGATGGTGAAAGTGCTCTACACGATGTCGTCGCGAGTCGTTTGGAAACTCTAGGCTTTGTGCCGGGTACGAAGGTACAGGTGATTACGAAAGGTATTTTTGGTGGAGATCCCATTTTGATTCAAGTTGGATTTACCCGTTTTGCTTTGCGTAAATCAGAAGCAGCCAAAATTGAAATCGAACAGGCGGTATCGGCATGAGTGATACATTACGTATTGCCCTTGTCGGTAACCCTAATTGCGGTAAAACTTCATTATTCAACCATTTAACCGGAACACGCCAAAAAGTTGGTAACTATGCGGGGGTCACGGTTGAACGTAAAGTCGGTACGTTTCAGCTTGCTTCAGGCAAAGCGGTGCGGGTACTGGATTTGCCAGGAACTTATAGTCTGGATGCGACCAGTCCGGATGAAGAAATCACCCGTAATGTGGTGCAAGGTAAAATCGCAGAAGAACAGCAGCAGGATGCATTCTTATGTGTAGTAGATGCCACTAACCTGAAACTGCATCTGGGTCTGGTCCTAGAAATGATTGCTTTGGGTCGTCCGATTCTGGTTGTACTCAACATGATGGATGAAGCACGCCGTCGTGGGATGCAAATCAATACCCAGAAGCTGTCTGAACGTCTCGGCGTGCCCGTGGTGGAAACTGTAGCGGTACGCAGTTCAGGGATTGAAAACCTGAAGAATGCCCTGGATCAGGGAAAATTCTCGGTACCGCAGACTGAACTGAGTGGCTTAAAGGGTGACCCGCATCAGCAGGTAGAAGTCATTCTGAACGACGTGGTCAATTTCGTCGATCAGGAAGACAAACGTACTGATTTTCTCGACAGGATTTTTTTACATCCGGTACTGGGTCTACTCAGCCTGGCTGTAATGATGTTCGTGATTTTCCAAGCGGTATTTGCCTGGGCTGCGCCGTTTATGGATGGCATCGAAACCTTCTTTGGTTGGCTCGGTGAATTCCTCGGTGAATATATTGCTCATCCTTTACTGAATAGTCTGGTGGTGGACGGGATTATTGCTGGTGCCGGCGGGGTGGTGGTATTCCTGCCACAGATTCTGATTCTGTTCTTCTTTATTCTAGTCTTGGAAGAATCAGGTTATTTACCACGAGCAGCCTTCTTGCTCGATAAGCTGATGTTTAAAGCGGGCCTGTCAGGCCGTGCCTTTATTCCGTTATTGTCCAGCTTTGCCTGTGCCATTCCGGGCATCATGGCATCGCGTACCATCAGTGATCCGCGAGATCGTTTAACCACGATTTTTGTGGCACCGCTGATGACCTGTTCAGCACGTTTGCCGGTATATGCCTTGCTGATTGCAGCTTTCATTCCACAGCAAACTGTCTGGGGTTTTATGAACCTGCAAGGTCTGGTGTTATTTGGCCTGTATATGGCGGGTATTGTCAGTGCTCTGGCGGTGTCTTTTGTACTGAAATTTTTCCATAAAGATAAATCCCAGCACATGCTGTTGATGGAGCTGCCAAGCTACCGTTTCCCGGATCTGAAAAACGTCTGGATCGGCTTGCTGGATCGCGGCAAAATCTTCTTGAAGCGGGTCGGCGGTATCATCTTTGCCTTATCGATTGTACTCTGGTTCCTGTGTACCTTCCCGCAACCCCCAGAAGGTGCGACTTTGCCGGCGATTGATTATTCACTGGCAGGTATGCTCGGTCATCTGATGCAGCCAATCTTTGCACCGCTCGGTTTTAACTGGCAGATCTGTATTGCCTTGATTCCAGCCATGGCAGCACGTGAAGTGGTGGTTGCTGCATTGGGCACTGTCTATGCACTGTCTGCCGTAGATGACGATGCAATGTCCGAAGGTCTCTCTTCACTCATCAGTAGTGGTGGTGATCTGGGCTGGTCAGTGGCGACAGGTCTGTCTTTACTGGTGTGGTTTATTTATGCACCGCATTGTCTGGCAACTTTGGCGACAGTCAAACGTGAAACTGGTTCCTGGAAAACGGTCAGTATCATGACGGTTTACCTGTTTGGCTTGGCATATTTCATGTCATTCCTGACTTATCAAATTGCTTCATATTATTTGGGCTAATCTCAGGTTGGCCTCGGCCCGTTGAGCTTGCCTGAGTATATGCATGGGAGATTGAGATGATTGAAATTCTGATTGTGGCGGCACTGGTGCTGTGGAGTGCGCTGGTGGTATTTAAAAAGGTGTTTCCGAACACCTCTCACTCAGTCTTCCAGAAGCTGTCTGATGCCTGCGCAGCAAAAGGCTGGACGCGTCTGGCCAAATGGCTGCAACCGGGTATGGCTGCAGGCTGTGGTGGCAACTGTGCCTGTCCGGTGTCGGAGCAAAGTGCACAGGAAAAGCCGGCCCAGCAAGCGGTCAAATGGAAATAAGTTCCTTTTTGGCTGTAATTTTAAAAACCGTCATGAGCATGACGGTTTTTTTACGCATGGACACAAAAAAATATGCAGAAAGCTCAATCAGAAAAGGCATTCAAAACAGCAAAGTGCTACCATTTCGTCAGTTTCAAAATAGACCAAAATATGGGGCGAAAATGTTAATACAACGTGGTGGGTTAAAAGTCGTTGCAGGACTCGGAATATCAGGTGTTGCAGCAGTCAATTTCTTACATGACCAGGGCTACCGCGTTGCAATAACGGATTCTAGAGCCATCCCTCCGGGACATGACCAGATTCCGGCCGAAGTCCAGACCAGTTTCGGCCAGTTTGATGCCGAGCTGTTGCTGTCTGCAGAAGAAATCGTGATCAGTCCGGGACTGGATCCAAAATTGCCAGAAATTCAGGCGGCGATGGCGCAGGGTATTCCTGTGGTGAGTGAAATCCAGATTTTACGCCGTGCTACGGATAAGCCCATTGTCGCGATTACCGGTTCCAATGCCAAAAGTACAGTGACCACTTTGATTGGCTTAATGGCAGCCGATGCTGGCAAAAAAGTCGCGGTCGGTGGCAATCTGGGACGTCCTGCACTGGATTTAACCAAAGATGATCCTGAGTTATATATCTTAGAATTATCCAGTTTTCAGCTGGAAACTACTTCAAATCTGGCGGCTGAAGTGGCGGTGGTACTGAACATGAGTGAAGATCATCTGGATCGGCATGGCGATATGATGGGCTATCACACCGCCAAGCACCGGATTTTTCAGGGTGTGAAAAAAGTGGTGTATAACCGGGATGATTCTTTGACCCGTCCTTTGGTGCCAGATGTGACGCCGATGCAAAGTTTTGGCCTGAATGCACCCGATATGAACCAGTACGGGATTCTTAAAGATACCGATGGTGGCATCTGGTTGGCGCGTGGTCGTGAACGTCTGTTAAAAAGTACCGAGATGTATATGCAGGGCACGCATAATGTTGCCAATGCCCTGGCTTGTCTGGCACTCGGTGAAGCGATTGGTTTGCCATTGGACAGCATGCTAAACACTTTAAAAACCTTCAAAGGTCTGGAACATCGCTGCGAATTTGTCAAAGCAGTGCAGGGCGTACGTTATTATAACGACTCCAAAGGCACCAACATCGGTGCAACCTTGGCGGCTCTCGATGGTCTCGGTATGGCGATTGAAGCCCAAGGTGGCAAAGTTGCGATTATTCTCGGTGGACAGTGCAAAGGACAGGACTTTAAGGCTTTGCGTGAATCATTGAGTAAATATGCCAAGATTGCAGTGCTGATTGGTGAAGACCGTCCGATCATCGAAGCAGCGATTAGGGGCACGACTGAGCTGGTTCATGCAGAGAGTTTGCAGCAGGCCGTAGAAACCTGCCAAAAGCACACCCAGGCAGATGATGTCGTGCTATTGTCTCCTGCATGCGCAAGTTTTGATATGTTCTCGGGTTATCCTGAGCGTGGTCGCAAGTTTGTTGCGTATGTGAATGAACTCAATTAAGAATAACAAGGATTCGTGATATGGCTGGGTTTGCTCAGACTACGATCAATAAACTAAACCAATTTTATAGCCAGTGGGTACCCAAGCTCCCCGCTGAGCTAAATCCACGGAATGTACTAATTTTCTGTGTATTGGCTTTACTGTGTATTGGTTCGATCATGGTGGCATCGGCCTCGATGCCTTATGCTGAACGTATGCATGAAAATGCCTTTCATTATATTAGCCGCCATGGCATTTCGATTTTTGTGGCAGCAGTAGCCGCCTATCTAACCTATAAAATTCCCTTAAAGGTCTGGTTTAATAACACCTTCTTTTTGTGGATTATTACCATTGTACTGTTGGTGGCCGTGCTGGTGGTCGGGACTGAGGTCAATGGTTCCAAGCGCTGGATTCGGGTGGCCGGATTTACCTTGCAGGCCTCGGAAGTGGCGAAAGTGATGATGGCGATTTTTACCGCGGACTATGTGGTACGCCGTGCGGAAGAAGTCCGGAACAATATTAAAGGTTTGGTTCGTTTAAGTGCGATTATGGGTGTGACCGTCGGTTTGATTATTCTTGAGCCGGACTTGGGGGCAACCGTAGTAATTACCTTGACCATGCTTGGCGTGTTTTTCCTCGCGGGTGCGCCGTGGATTCAGTTTGGTGTGGCCTTTATGACCTTGGTCGGTGCATTTGCCGCAGCGATTTTATTAGAGCCTTATCGCTTGCAGCGTTTGATGTCTTTTTCAAATCCATGGGAAGATCCACTGGGTAGCGGTTATCAGCTCTCGAATGCACTAATGGCCTTCGGCCGTGGTGAGTGGGCCGGGGTTGGATTGGGGCACAGCATTCAGAAAATGTCTTATCTGCCTGAAGCGCATACTGATTTTATGCTGGCGATTTTAGGTGAGGAATTTGGCTTTTTAGGTATTGCGACCATCCTGATCCTGTCTTTTACCATGCTGGTCTGCTGTATCCGGATCGGACATCGTGCCTTGCAACATCAATATCTACGCGCCGGCTATCTGGCCTATGGGATCTGTATCATTTTCCTGTTACAGATTCTGGTGAATGCCGGTATGAATATGGGCGTGTTACCGACCAAAGGTTTGACCCTGCCATTTATTAGTTATGGGGGTTCATCATTGATTATCTGTGCGGTGATGATCAGTTTAGTGCTGAAAATTGATTCGACCACTCGGCAGGTCAATCCAAGCCGGGAAGAATCAAGCTTCTAGATTGGAGTTGGACCCGGGCTCCGGCTGAGCATGGTCAAGCACTGTGCTCGGCATTGCAGTTCCGCAATTGGAACAGGTCACAAAAGCAGTTTTAGGCTTGGAAAGTGGAATCAATGGAATAAAAAACAAAGAAAAATAATGACGTTGCTGTTTCAGCTCATAGCCTGTACGGGTTCGGCAGACTGGACACAGGAACTGGCTCTTTTCAATAGTTTTGGTTTTAGGGCCGAATCCAAAAATAAAAAACATCTGCTTTTCCTCTCTGATTTTAATTCTAGAATTCTAGCTTAAGCCAAAACAGGTTTTTATTGATAACAACCTTGTAGCGCTGTTGTATGTGGAATCCGTTCAATGTTCCATTGCGCAACCGCCTGTTGCAGCATGCGTTGTGGCGTATCCAGATCAACTTCAGCCTGATGCAAAGCATTAAGTGCCTGTTTTAAGAGTTGTGGGGCCTGACTTAAATCCAGTGCTTGGGCCAGATTCTGTTTTGAGAGTTTTTGTCCCTGATCATTCATCGCCAGGGGTAGATGCATATAATTCAGACGCGGATAACCGAGCAACTGCCCCAGATAGATTTGCCGTTCGGTATTGTCCAGCAGGTCAGCACCACGTACCACATGGGTCATGCCTTGCAGATAGTCATCGACCACTACCGCCAGCTGATAATTAATAATCCCGTCACGACGTTTTAAGACAAAGTCTCCCAGATCTTTCTTCAGCTTTGAGCAGTGTCGACCTTGTAATTGATCTTCAAAACAGATTTCGATATCTTCGACTTTTAAACGGATCGCTTGATTGTCGAATGCCAGAGCTAGGTCACGGCAGGTATCCTGATAGATATGATTGGAACCGAGCATTTTACGGGTACATTGACAGGCATAAACCAGACCCTGCTGACGTAATTGTTCGATCACATCTGCATAAATATCTAAACGGTCTTTCTGGAAAATGATTTCGCCGTCTGGCTCAAGCTGAAAGGCGTCCATGGCACGCAAAATATGCTCTTCACTGCCCGGATAAATACGCGGAATATCGGTATCTTCCACCCGAACCAGCCATGTGCCGTGGTTGGCTTTGGCATCGCAATAACTGGCAACTGCGGTAATGAGGGAGCCAAAATGCAAAGGGCCGGTTGGCGATGGCGCGAACCGACCCACATAAGCCATCCTATTGTCCCCCTCCTTTTTTAAAGGAGGGGTTAGGGGAGGATTATTCAACAGCATCATTAACCGTTATTTTGCTTCTCTTTGATTTCCGCCAGGGTTTTGCAGTCAATACATAAAGTAGCCGTTGGACGGGCTTCTAAACGACGCAAACCAATTTCGATGCCACAAGTTTCACAGAAACCATAGTCATCATTCTGGATCGCTTCGATTGACTGTTCGATTTTACGGATCAGTTTACGTTCACGGTCACGGGTACGCAGCTCAATTGCAAATTCTTCTTCCTGAGTGGCACGATCGTTGACATCAGGCAGGGCAGTATTCTCATCTTGCATCGTATTCAGCGTACGATCCACTTCTGACATCAACTCGGCTTTCCAGGCCAGCAAAATTTGGCGGAAATGCTGAAGCTGACCTTCAGACATGTATTCTTCATTTTTTTTAGGTTGATAAGGTTCAATACCAAATAAGCTAGCAGTAGAACCACCGTCAGTCGTTTTAGGCTTAGATTTGCGTACGCGCTTTGCAGCTTTCTCTTCTACAACTTCAATTTGATTGTCTAAGACTTGATTTTGGTTGTCATTCGCCATTTAGGGCATTCCTCATCATATGCGTATGATTGCTACGCAAAAAATATGGTGATATGCAATTTTTATCCACCCTGTAGAAGGATTATCCTCCTGTGGGGGCCGTCATCATATAGACTTTTTATGCTTATTGATAGTCTTTGATGTCTGGACTATGCATATCACATTTCCTTTGGTTGCAATAAAGTAATGCAAAAAAAACAAATTGAAAAGTTAATAACCTGAAATTTCAGTATTAATATTTTGCTGACTCAATGCCACCCGTTCAATATAGGTATCAAACTCACCATTTTGTTGCAAATGTAATACACGATAACCGGGCGCCGCCTGATCTAGCGCGAAATCCTGGCTTTTAGGTTTGAACTGCACACTGGTCGATGGCGTGGATAAAAAATAGATACCATGCCATTCATTACAGGAATCCTGATGCACATGACCAAACAAGACCAACTTTATATTCTGGTGCCGTGCCAGGACATCTTTCAGATCTTCGGCATTTTTAAGCCGGTGCTGGTCAATCCAGTGCGATTTCATCGCAAAAGGGTGATGATGACAAGCGATGATGACATGCTGATGCTTAAACTCAAGCAATAATTGGTTCAATTGATCAAGCTGAGCTTGTTCCACCCAGCCATCAACCTTGCCTTGAACCGCACTATTCAACAAAATCATGGTCCAGCTACCAAAATGAATCGCATGTACCTGATTGGCATTCTGATGAAACGGAAAGATCCGGGTGTCATCATGATTACCCGGAATCTGATAATGCGGCACGTTTAAGGACTGGATAAAGTCTAAATAACGCTGATAAGTTCGTTCCACCGGCACCTGGGCCAGATCACCGGTATGAATCAGCGCATCCATTTTGCGAAAGCGCTGCTGAATCTGCTGCATCACTTCATGAAAACTCTGCTCTGGATTCATCCGGGCAAATTCCAGCTCTTCCCGATCCATCAAATGGGTATCAGAAATCTGGATAATGGTCCAGTCTGGCTGTTCGGTTGTATTTGACTGCGAAAAACTCATGTCTTTCCCCTTAGACATATCCCTGCAGTATGAATATGTTGTTGCAACCATTGCAAGGCCATAATGACCGGTGCATTCCTTAAGCGCCCATTGCTGAGTAGTGCGGAAATATCTGCATAATCCAGAATATGCAGCTGGATATTTTCACCTTCATCCGGCATGCCAAAAATCCCGCCATGTTCAGGCAGTTCAGTTTCGGCGACATATAGATGAAACAACTCGGAACAAGCGCCCGCTGAAGGATAGAAGCTGAAAATATGCTGTAACTGATTCAAGCTACAGCCTGATTCCTCGAGTGCTTCCCGGCGGATACACTGTTCAGGCGCTTCATCGCCATCCAGAACGCCAGCAATCACTTCGAGTTGCCACGGTGAATCGACATCGTCCAGTCCGCCAATCCGGAACTGTTCAATCAGGCCGAATTTCTTCTGTTGATGGTTATAGAGCAGCACACCCGCTGCTTCTGGCCGGTGAATCAGCTCACGTTGCAAAATAGGCGTCGAGCTGTCCTGCTGGAATAAACGGTGTCGCAGGCTGACTTTTTCCACCTGAATAAATCCCCGGTACAAAAACTCACGTGCCTCTATGCGAAAGTCTTTTTTATTATAAGAGGCCTGTTTAATAATATTCATATGCTCAGATAGAATGAATTGATTTATTTTCATCCTATCTGAGTTTTTTTTGAAGACAACTGTTTTTTTTAAAGTTTTATAGTTTGTGGTACAGATTTTGGCCAGACTTATGGAAGCTGGCTTTCATCTGATCCATACCTGCTTCAATTTCGGCCTGAGAGCTTGCCGGCTGATCAGGCTTGGCCTGCTGATTGGCATAGTCTCGAACATTCTGGCTAATCTTCATTGAACAGAACTTCGGTCCACACATGGAACAGAAATGTGCAGATTTATGTGCTGCTTTGGGCATGGTTTCATCATGCATGCTACGGGCTGTATCCGGATCCAGACTCAAATTAAACTGGTCTTCCCAGCGGAATTCAAAACGTGCCTTGGACAGCGCATTGTCCCGGGCCTGTGCCCCCGGATGCCCTTTGGCCAGATCGGCTGCATGTGCTGCAATCTTGTAGGTAATAATGCCGTCTTTGACATCTTTCTTATTTGGCAAACCCAGATGCTCTTTCGGGGTGACATAGCACAGCATGGCAGTGCCATACCAGCCAATCATTGCGGCACCAATCGCTGAAGTAATATGGTCATAACCCGGGGCAATATCCGTAGTTAAAGGGCCAAGGGTATAGAAGGGCGCTTCTTTACAGACTTCCAGTTGCAGGTCCATATTTTCCTTGATCATGTGCATCGGCACATGCCCCGGACCTTCAATCATCACCTGTACATCATGTTCCCAGGCACGATGGGTCAGTTCACCCAAGGTTCTCAGTTCAGCAAATTGCGCTTCGTCATTGGCATCTTGCACACAGCCCGGACGCAGGCCATCGCCAAGGCTGAAAGACACATCGTAGGTTTTCATAATGTCGCAGATGTCATCGAAATGGGTGTAAAGGAAGTTTTCCTGATGATGCGCCAGACACCACTGTGCCATGATCGAACCGCCACGCGAAACAATCCCGGTCAGACGGTTGGCTGTGAGCGGTACATATCTTAAAAGCACGCCGGCATGAATGGTGAAATAATCCACGCCCTGTTCCGCCTGTTCAATCAGGGTATCTTTAAAGATTTCCCAAGTCAGGTCTTCGGCTACGCCGTTGACTTTTTCCAAGGCCTGATAGATCGGTACGGTGCCAATTGGCACGGGAGAATTGCGGATAATCCATTCCCGGGTTTCATGGATGTTCTGCCCGGTTGAGAGATCCATAATCGTATCTGCGCCCCAACGTGTGGCCCAGGTCATTTTCGAGACTTCTTCTTCAATCGAAGAACCCAAAGCCGAGTTGCCAATATTGGCATTGATTTTTACCAGAAAATTGCGTCCGATGATCATCGGTTCCAGTTCCGGATGATTGATATTGGCTGGAATAATCGCGCGGCCGGCAGCGACTTCCTGCCGTACAAACTCCGGGGTGATTTCAGTCAGGTTTTTAGCGCCGAAATTTTGTCCCGGATGCTGGCGCATATCGACACCCTCCAGTTGACGCAGGTTTTCACGAATGGCGATATATTCCATTTCTGGCGTAATCATGCCTTTTTTGGCATAGTGCATCTGGGTGATGTTCTGGCCACGTTTGGCTTTGCGCGGTTTTTGAATATGCGCGAAACGGATGGCCGCAGTACGGATATCACGTAAACGTTGTCGGCCAAATTCAGAGCTTAAATCGTCCAGCATTTCCGTATCGTTACGCTGTTCAATCCAGCTGTCACGGATATTGGGCAGGCCTTTATTCAGGTCAATCGTCACATTGGGGTCGGTATAGACACCAGACGTGTCATAAACCATCAAGGGCGGATTATATTCACCGCCCAAGCCGGTCGGGGTTTCACTGAGGGAAATTTCCCGCATCGGTACCTGAATATCAGGACGCGAGCCTGGCAGATAGACTTTACGTGAAGCGGGTAGAATGCGCGTTAAATCACGTGCTTCCTGTTCATGAGCGGAGAGAGAAGTTTCAGAAGAAAGATTCGTTAACTGGTTCATGGCTATGATCCTTATGAATGACATCAACGAATCAAGCACGACCAAAAACGCGGGCAGATTTATCCTGAGCAGATAAAGCAGGGGCTGGGTTTTTAGCTGGCTTGATTCCTACGCAGGTATTAACCTGATCAGGTTCAACGGTACCCATGCTCAATTCCTGATAAAGATAAAAGGAATCACATGATCTCAGCGAGGGATTACTCGCGCTCCGTCAAGCGAGGCTAAAGCTTAGCTCAGTTTATGCCGAATAAACAGGTCTAAATCTCTCAACTTTAGCGATGGTCTCTTCAGGCAGGGGAAGCTGGACTCTGGTCTAAATCGTTCCAGCTAGATACAGAATGCATCCATAAAACAGTCTTTATCATATTTTTGTGAGGGTGGACTGATCTTGGCATAATACAGAATCTGTTCAGCATCCGAACGGTTTCGATAGTCGGCAGGCAAGGCTTGCTGGCGCTGTTGCGGATTCATATCCAGAAACTCCAGAAATTGGCGAGCCTGGGTCGAAAGCGTTGATTTCTGACCGCTGGATAGACCAATAATGGTTTCCAGATGACTGGTATCGACTGCATAACGGTCACGATAATCCTCAGAAATGGGAGATGCTTCGGTGCCTCTAAACAAAAAATAGGTATATTGTTTCAGCAGGTATTCGGCATCCCGCTTATAGCTGCTCTCAGGATAGGTCTTGAGATAATCTTCCCAAAGCAGACTGCGGGCTGCAATGTCAGCTGCTTCAATTTGCAGGCGTTTTTCCACCAGTACCGGCTGCATATTCTGTTCAGCCAGATGTTCAATAAAGGCTTTTTCAGCGTCGGGTAAATAAGGCGCAAAAATGCGGGCCAGATATTCCGGACTACGACGATAATGTAAGTTGCCATCGCCAAGATCCAGCAGTTCGACATAAGCCTGACCTTTGTGTTTTAACAGGTACTGGTCACGTGAGGTGAGCTGCTGAAAATGGGCTTGCTGAATGGTCGGATGCTGGGCCATTTCCAGCGCATACTGTTCAAAGGCGCGTTGCTGGAATTCGGTACGGTCGACGGCTAAAAAGCGCTGATACATTTCAGTAGAACGCAGCATCAGATGCTTCTGCTCCGCCAATTCCATCAGGGGCAGACACACTTTAAGATCCTGATTAACCTGTTCCAGCGCAAAAGTGGTGCGCTGGTCATTAATCTGGGACATATTTTTTTCAATATTCTTGCACATCAGGCTAAAGTCATTGACTGGACTTTGCTTCTGATTGGTCTCAGTCTGTTCAACCTGGATCTGTGGTTCTGACGGCTGCTGACAGCCTGCCAGAAACAGCAGACTGCCGGAAATTAGACAGGCTTTGAATATCGACGGGAATGGCATTAACACTATGTTTCAGGACTCTGTATAGGTGAATTCAGAAAATAACGGCCTTGCTGGGAGATATATTGTATAGATCAAATAAAAATACTATGTTTAGTATTGTGAATTGCTTTGTTACATTGCGGGTATAGATCTTGAAAATTGAATTAATCGTGGATAAAACCCGAGAGTTATATTAAAAAGTTAATAAAAATCATACGCAAAAATGCAAAAAATCTCTTTAGTATGGCTTAGCTTAAAGCGCCAGAATTTTTGATCTGAATGGCTGTTAGGGGTTAACACTATAAAATGAAACTAAAACTCAGTGTCATGGCCGGTTTATTGTGCAGTAGTCCGGCGATTTTTGCCCTGGATTTGCAACAAGCCTATGCGCGCGCCCAGCAAAACGATCCGAACTGGCAAGCGAATCTGTTGCAATATCAGGCCGATCAGCTCAATCTGGGGATTGCTAGCGGAAATTTACTGCCGACCGTGAGCCTTTCAGGAAATATCACCCGTAAAAACCAGTCTGTTGATGCACCTGCCGATCCACAGTTTTCTAATTTCATTACTTCCAGTAATACCACCCGCCAGCTGGCTTTAACTGCACGCCAGCCTTTATTCCGCTGGGATGCCTGGCAAGGCTATAAACAGGTCAAAACTTCGGTCGAACTCAGCGAAGTCAACTTACGTCTGCAAAAACAGCAGCATATTTTACAGGTGGCAGAAGCCTATTTTAATGTCTTGCGTCAGCAGTCTTTGACCACGGCATATTTGCAGGAAGAACAGGCTCTATCTGAGCAGCTGCGCATGATGAATGCCAAACTAAAAGAAGGTCTGGTGGCACGTAGTGAGGTCAGTGAAGCCAATGCCCAGTATCAAAGTGCCCAAGCCAACCGGATTTCGACCCAAGTTCAGCTGGTTCTCGCTCAGGAGCAACTGGCTCAGCTGATCGGGCCTTACCGAGAAAATCTGGCGGTATTACGCAATGACTTCCAGTTTCAGAAACCGATTCCAAGTGACATGCAGTCCTGGACAGATTTGGCACAAAGCCAGAATCTGAACATTCTGCAAGCCCGTCTGCAAAAACGCTATTCTGAAGATGCCAAGCGGGTTGAGCAGGCCGCCCTCTATCCGCAGGTTGAAGCGGTCGGCACCTATGGCTATCTGAAACAGACACCAGAAACGATTATGTCCAGTAATGGTGATTTCGACCAGATTGGGGTGGAAGTCAACTGGAACCTATTTAGTGGTGGCCGTACCCAGAAAAGTATTCGTCAGGCTGGGGTCAATGTACAAAAAAGTGCAGCCCAATTAGACGCTGCGATCCGCAAAGCCAATACCGATGTAAAGCAGTCCTTCATGCAGGTAGAAACCGATCAGGCCAAACTGAATGCGCGTAAAGCAGCGATGGAATCTTCGGAAATAGTTTCACAAGCCTCTAGAGCCCAATATCAGGAGGGCTTAAAGACCATGGTCGATGTGTTGCTGGCCCAGCGCAATGCTTTTTCTGCCAAAACGGATTATCTGAATGCCAAATATGATTATCTGCTGCATGTACTACAGTTACAGGCTTCAGTCGGGCAGCTGACCGAAAAGGAGCTGGCAGAGCTGAATGCCTGGCTGATCGAATATGATTCACCTCAGCCCAGATGACGCTACGATTGTCATCAAACTTTCATCATAAATATGCTTTAATGTGCTTTATTATTGATCATCGCTATATGCCGTTTCAGGAGTAGACTTCCTTGTGTCCAAATAATCCTGTGTTAAGTCATCACATTTCTTCGCAATTTAATGAAGAGTTGCAGGACGTCAATACCAAATTCATGACTATGGGCGGACTGGTGGAACAGCAGGTGGCCAACGCCATTCATGCCTTACTGGATACCGATGTCGCCATGGCGATTGATGTGCAGTTTCAGGACAATGTTGTCAATCAGATGGAAAGAGACATTGATGAAGCACTGACCCTGATTCTGGCACGCCGGCATCCTGCTGCGATTGATTTACGGATGGTGCTTGCCATGTCCAAGGCCAATACCGATCTTGAGCGTATTGGTGATGAAGCGTCTAAAATAGGCCGGATTGCACAAAGCCTGAGCGAAGAGGGTAGCTCGCCGCGCGGTTATATGGAAACCCGGCATATTGGCAACCAGGTTCGGGTGATGATTCATGATGCACTGGATGCTTTTGCACGTCTGGATGTAGATCAGGCCTTGAAAGTGATGTTGGCAGATGCGGATATCGACCGTGAATACCAGTCAGCAACGCGTACTCTCATGACCTATATGATTGAAGATCCGCGACATATTAGTCGTGTTATCAATGTGCTATGGGTGCTTCGTTCACTCGAAAGAATTGGCGACCATGCCCGGAATATTTCTGAACAGGTGATCTATATGGTCAAAGGTTTTGACGTACGTCATACCAGCGTCGAAGAAATTGAGCAAAAAGTTCAGCGTTAAAAACAATTATCTCTCAATAAAAGACCTCCTGCTCGGAGGTTTTTTTATTGGCTTGGAAGAAGCCCTAACCATGGGTTTCTTCCTCGGCATCATCCTCAAAAGTCTTGGCGATTTTTTCAATATTCAGGCTCTTGGCCATGGCATCAAAAATTTCCTTATACACACCTTGCTGATGATAAAGCTGAGCGTGCTCACCATGTTCGGCAATCCTTCCCTCTTTCATCACATAGGTATAATCCGCGTCAATAATTTGCGACAGGCTATGTGAAATGATGATCACGGTACGGCCTTGCTTGATTTGATCCAGACTTTGCTTGATCTGTTCGGTGGCGATGGCATCCAGGCTCGCCGTCGGTTCATCCAGAAAAATAATCGGTGGGTTTTTCAGGAACATCCGCGCCAAGGCAATGCGTTGCTGCTGTCCGCCAGACAGCATGAGGGCATCACTATCATAGCCATCCGGTAACTGTAAAATCTGCGCATGAATCGAGGCTTTTTCTGCCGCCTCAATGATATCGTCCATCGAAGCTGTAGTTTTGCCATAACGGATATTCTCAAAAATGGTGCCTTGGAAAATATGATTTTTCTGCAACACCAGACCAATATGATCGCGTAGATATTGGGTGTCATAGTCTTTCAGGTCAATGCCATCCAGTTTAATCTGGCCTTGTTGCGGCTCATAAAATTTATCCAGCAAGCTGATCAGGGTGGATTTTCCCGCACCGGATAAGCCGACCAAAGCCGTGATCTTATTCGGACGAATTTCCATCTCAATATCTTTCAGGGCATGATGGCCATTCGGATAATAAAAATTCACCCCAGTCAGTTCAAATTTACCAGTCACTTGCGGTTTTTGTTGACCACTTTGTTCAATTTCCTGATCCGCTTCCAGAATCTTAAAGAAGCTTTCTGAATAGATCATGGCATCATTCACTTCATCATAAATCCGGTGCAGTGAGCGAATCGGGGCGGAGACATTATTAAACAGCAGCACATGAAACATGATCATGCCGATACTCATCTGGCCATCCAGCACAAAATAAGAGGTCAGAATAATAATCAGCACAATGCCGATCTGTTCAAGGAACGTTTTCATACCATCAAACAGGAAACTGGTCTGACGGGTTTTCATCTGGTTGTCGGTCAGTTCGCGTTGCAATCCTAGCTGCTTTTCCGATTCAATCACTTCCCGGTTAAAGGATTTGATCACGGTAATTGAATTAATAATACTGAGAATACCTTGACTCTTTTTCTCGCGGCCATCTCTTAAACTGCGGCGCCAACCACCGAGCTTTTGTGCCTGTTTATAGGTCAGCCAGAAATAGATTGGGACAATGGCGGTGGCCACCAGACCGACATACATATTGGCATAGTACATCAGGCCCAAAGCCACAATCGCACTGGTAAATAACGGTAAAATATCAATAAAAAAGATCTGTACCAGACGGGTCAGTGAGCCGATACCACGATCAATACGGGTCTGTAATTTTCCGGCCTGATTATTTTCCTGATTAAAAAATTCCAGACGATATTTTAAGAATTTTTCAATAATTCCTTGGGCCAGATCCTGAGAAACAAAAATCCGTAGCTTTTCTCCATAAAACTTCTGGCCGAACTGGACAAAGGCATTGATAATCTCTTTGCCGAGCAAGATCGCTGAAATCGTAATCAGAATATGCCAGCCTTGCTCCAGTCCCTGACCTTGTTCCAGCAGCGCATTGATACTATCGACTGCATATTGCAGGGTCAGTGCGTTGACCTGTGCGGTAAAGGAACCGATCAGGGTCAAAATCAGCGTGGCAATGACCAGTACCCGATAGGGCTGAACAAAAGGACGAAGTTTCTGAAACAGCTGCCATAAGTTCATAAATGATTATTTTTATTGTGAAAGTTAAATTCAGTTTAGGCAGGAACAGGACAAGTCACAAGAGCAAATCTTGTAGTCATTTGTGAAATACGATTGTACTTTTTCAAAGTCAATGTCAGTATTTTCAGTAAGATACTCGGTCTAATTGAGATGACTTTAGATTTATTTGCGCTCCAACCTGAAACGAATATCTTACCCTTTGATGGGGTGGTGGAGGACTATGGTCTGATTCTGGATCAGGCACAAAGCCAGCAGTATTTGCAGTATTTTCTGAGCCAGTTGGCCTGGCAACATGATGAAGTACGGTTGTTCGGCAAGCACTATGTCACAGCACGCAAGGTGGTCTGGTATGGCGATGCGCACTATCAATATCGCTATTCGGGGACGCTCAAGCAAGCTCAGTTGTGGACCCCGGGATTATTGCGTTTAAAGCAGCATATTGAACAGCTGGTGGGTCATCCCTTTAATTCCTGTCTGGCCAATTTATATGAAGATGGTTCACAAGGCTTGGGCTGGTATAGCGATGATGAGCCTGCCTTATATACAGGAAGTTCTCGGGAAAATGTCATTGCTTCTCTGAGTCTGGGCGCGATCCGTAAAATGAGTTTTAAACATAAAACTCACGGGGATAAAGTCGAGTTACTGTTACACAGTGGCCAACTGATTGTAATGCGCGGCCAGACCCAGCAGTACTGGAAACACAGCATTGGTAAAAGTAGCAAAGTTTTGACACCCAGAATTAATCTGACCTTTCGTTATTTTTATCCTTAAATCATGTTTTTAGGCATAAAAAAGCATCCCAAAGGATGCTGATTTTAAAATTTCATCAGCAGTTTAAGGGGTGATTCCGGCAGGATGGCGATACCAACTTTCAATCAATAAGGCTGCGGCGATACTATCAGCAGAAAGTTTCTTGCCGCGACCTTGCGCCTGATAATGATCCAGCTCATCGCGTGCTTCACGGGTGGTCAGACGCTCATCCACCATCAAGGTTGCAATATTGGTCTGGTGCCGTAAACGGCGCGCAAATTTACGTGCCCGTGTCGAAAGCTCCGATTCACTATCATCCATATTCAGTGGCAAACCGACCAGAAATAGATTCGGTTGATGGCTTTTTACTATTTTGAGCAGTTCATCCCAGTTCGGAATACCATCTTTCATGGGAAATAAAGGTAGGGGACTGGCACTTGCAATCAGGGATTGTCCAACAGACATTCCCATTTTTTGTGTACCAAAATCAAACGCCATAATGGTTTGTGGCGTGTTTACATCAGGCATGTCCAATCTCGGAAGATAACCAGTTGCGGTCGACGCCCATCTTTTTATAGGCAGCATCCCAACGGTCGTTATAAGGTAAGTTAAAAATCAGATCCATATCAGAATCACAAATCAGCCAGTCACCACGGGCAATTTCCTGTTCTAGCTGGTGTTTGCCCCAACTGGCATAGCCGAGTGCGATCTGATAGCGACCCACACCTTCATTATGCGCAATTGCATCCAGAATATCTTTGGAGGTGGTGATACAGACATTTTCGCCCACTGCAATAGAGGAATGCCAGGTCGGCTGACCGGTATGCAGCACAAAGCCGGCCTCAGGGCGTAAAGGGCCACCTTGCAAGACTTCATGCGGATTGACATTGTCTGCTTCAATATCAAGATCATTCAGCAATTCTTTAATTTGAATACCGGCAGGGCGATTGATGATGATGCCTTGTGCACCATCTTCATCATGGCGAGCCAGATAGATCACCGTCTGGGCAAAAAAATCATCATCCGCATGTGGCGGCGCAATCAGACAACGATGTGTCAGAAACTGTTTGGTCACCTGAGCAGTTCTCCTTAAAATCAATTTCTTCGCAAAGAAATCGTATGATCCTAACCGCTACGTTACTCGAGCTTTATGGATTTACCAACTTTTATTTGTCTGGATTGTGATATTTAAACCTGCTGAAATTTCAACTGACGTAACTGACGGGCATGTTGTAAAGTCGTTTCACTGATTTCAACACCACCGGTCATGCGCGCGAGTTCATCAATACGTGCATCTTCTTGCAAACTCAGAATGGTGCTGCTGGCCGGGTCGGTTTGCTGCTTTTTCACGAGTAAATGCTGATCGGATTGTGCGGCCACTTGTGCCTGATGGGTAATACACAGAATCTGCACATGTTGGGCCAAACCTGCCAATAAACGCCCGACAATCTCTGCTGTACCGCCACTGATCCCGACATCAATTTCGTCAAAGACCAGTACTTCGGCTTCGGTTTTTTCTGCATTCATGACCTGCATCACCAGTGCAATACGCGACAGCTCACCACCTGATGCCACGCGAGCTAAGGGTTGTGCCGGAATGCCTTTATTGGCAGTAAATAGGAGTTGAATAAAGCTGAGGCCTTCACTCGATGGCTGTTCCAAAGCTTCAAACTTAAACTCGAAATGGGCTTCTGGTAGTGCCAGTTGTTTAACCTGTTCTGTGAGCTGCTTGGCCAGAGGTGCTGCGGCTTCACGGCGAATCTGTTCCAGATGTTGGGCTTTCTCCAGAAAATCCTGATAAGAGACTGCAACCTGTTCAGCCAGTGTTTCCGGGTCTTCCAGTTGATGCAGCTGTTCTAATTCGGTTTGCCAGGTTTCATATTCTGCCTTGAGCAATTCCGGTTGAGTACGATATTTACGAGCCAGACGGTGGAAAACCTCTAAAGTTGAATTCAGTTCTTCCATGCGTTCCGGGTCAAAACTCTGACGATCCATAAACTGACGTAAATTCGCCGCAGCATCTTCAAGTTCGCTTTGTGCATTTAATAAGGAATTATAAATTCCGGAAAGCTGCTCACTACGACCGGCATGCGATTCGACCCGACGCATAATTGATGCGAGTTCCTGGGTCATGTTCTGTTCAGCCTCATCGAGTACATTCAGGCTATAGACACAATCCTGCATGATCGCTTCATGATGGGAAAGCCGGTCAAATTCCTGCTCAATCTCCTGATAATCAGTCTGAACGATGTCTTCCAGTTCTTCCAGTTGCAGCTCAAGGGTTTCGATACGCTGTTTACGGGTGGCTTGTGCATCCAGTGCTGCCTGATGCTGGCGGATATTTTTCTGCCAGGTACTGTAAGCATCCCGTACCGCTTGCGCCGGCGCATAAAAATGATAATAACGATCCAGCCAATGCTTCGGATAAGGGGGTTCGAGTAGTTGTTGCTGACTGTGCTGGCTATAGAGTTGAACCAGTAAACGTCCAATTTCTTTTAGTTCGGACAGGCTGCTCGGTCGTCCATTGATCCAGGCTTTGCTGCGACCGGTGGCAAAAATTACCCGGCGTAAATGGATTTCACCTGATTCATCATCCAGCTCATGTTCTTTTAACCACGCGGCTTCAGGACTATGTTCCTGATAGCTAAAGCTTGCAGTCACATCGGCTTTTTCGGAACCATAACGCACATAATTGGTATCGGTTCGCTCACCCAGACAGGCAGACAAGGCATCTAACAAGAGGGATTTACCTGCACCGGTTTCACCGGTTAAAACGTTAAAACCTTTATCAATATCAATAGCAAGGTGCTCAGCTAAAGCAAAATTGATTAGAGTTAAATGTGTCAGCATAAACGCATCCGGGCTGCGAAAAGTTTGAGTGAAATAGCCTGATGTTGGATTGGGGTCACAACACGGCTGTGATTATAAATCAGGATGAATCAATTTCATTCTATCTTAAATTTTAGCGATTCATATATGCTTATTTCACTGTATTTTCGAAAGAAGCTGACTCAAAAGCCGGCAAATTCACTGCTTGTTTTCATAGTTTTGACATTGTCAAAGTTTAAGCTAGAAACCAAATCTGGCGGGCTGAATATACCATCAAGCCAGTAAACAAGCGGCCAGAATACCCCTTTCGCAACAGGCATTCAGGCGAGATAGAATATTTCACCGCTGCCGACAAACTTCGATTGATTAGTTGAGAGTGCACATTTAAACTACAGCAATCAAAATATTACAAAATGCTTTATCTGGAGAAATCGCATGTCAGCTCAGTTTGATCATGTATCTGTACTTAAAAAATCAAATGTATATTTCGGCGGTTTATGTATCAGCCATATTGTTCAATTTGAAGATGGCACCAAAAAGACTTTGGGGGTCATTTTACCATCAGAAAATGCCTTAACCTTTGAAACGCATGTGCCTGAGCGCATGGAAATTGTTTCAGGTGAATGTCGTGTTCAGATCGGAGATAGCGAAGAAAGTGAGCTGTTCCGTGCAGGCCAGTCCTTCTATGTGCCGGGTAATAGCCGTTTTAAAATCGAAACCGATGATGTGCTGGACTATGTCTGCCATTTTGAAGGTTAAGTACAGCGCAAGATCAGTGCAAACCGGGCAAGAAATTTCAGTGCGAATCGGTTAAACTAATCATTCTATAGAAATCCTGTGAAGTCAGCTTTACGGGATTTTTCTTTTATATATAAATTTAATTTAGAGGTCGTTCATGGCAAAACCTGAATATTTTTATGGCGTACATTCAGTGGAGTCATTGTTAGAGCTTGAGCCTGAACGTGTCTTGACATTATTCACTCTCAAAGGACGCGATGATCAGCGTTTAAAACGTGTACTGGAACTGGCTGAACCGTTTGGCATCAGTGTGCAGCAAGCCAGCCGTGACAAACTGGAAAAATTGGCCGGTCAACCCTTTCATCAGGGTGTTGTAGCAGCCGTTCGTGCCCATCCGGTCTTGAATGAAAAAGATCTTGAGACATTATTGAGCGCAAATCCGCAAGCCTTGTTATTGGCCCTTGATCATATTACCGATCCACACAACCTCGGAGCATGTGTGCGTACCGCCGCTGCGATGGGTGTTGAGGCGGTGATTGCACCACGTGATCGTTCTGCAAGCTTGACTCCGACTGCACGTAAAGTGGCTGCCGGTGGTGCTGACAAAGTCAAATTTATTCAGGTGACTAATCTGGCGCGTACCTTGGGGCAAATCAAAGAAGACTTTAATGTGCGAGTCGTCGGTACCATGCTGGATGAAAAAGCGCTGCCGATTCAGGAGTTTGATTTCACCGGTACTGGTGTCTGTGTGGTGATGGGTGCGGAAGATACCGGTCTACGTCCAATTACACAAAGCCAATGCGATCAGACGGTGTATATCCCGATGGCGGGTAATCTGCAAAGCCTGAATGTCAGTGTTGCAACAGGTATGGCACTGTATGAAGCTTGCCGCCAGCGTAACCTGTAATTGATGATGGCATTGTCAGATCGTACACAGGGCTATGTCTTTCTACTGACGACTATGTGTATCTGGGGCGGTTTTACTTTAACCGCCCGTCTGAATGCGCTTTGGAACATCAGTGCCTGGGATATCGTGGCTCTGCGGTTTTCTCTGGCTTTTCTGATTCTGATGCCGATCTTGCTCTATCGCAAGGAGGCGGCTTTTTTACTGAAAAAAGAACCCTTTATTCTGGCCATGATTGGCGGAGTAATTTACTGTCTGTTTGCCTATAGCGCCTTTCATTATGCGCCTACCGCCCATGCCGCGATTTTCTTGAATGGCTGTATTCCGATTTGTACTGCCATCATGGCTTTTTTCCTGATGGGGCAGGCTTTTGATAAGCATACCTGGGCCAGCCTGATTATTATGATTGCGGTGCTCTGTATCATGAGTCTGTTGATGTATCAGGAAACCGGAGTGGCATTCGGGGCAGGGGATGGGCTATTTTTTATCAGTGCAATACTCTGGGCAATTTTTACCGTGTTATTGCGGAAATATCAGTTAACTGCATGGCAGGCAATGAGCGGTGTCGCGATCTGGTCAGCAGTGGTTTACGTACCTGTTTATCTACTGTTTTTACCCAAAAATTTGAGTGTGCCAGAACCCCAGCACTTATTGTTTCAAACCATCTTTCATGGGGTTTTTGTGGTAATTATTGCCACTTTAAGCTATGTCGAAGCAATCAAGCGTCTCGGTGCATTTAAAGCCGGTAGCATTACCAATCTTGCACCATTTATTGCTGCGATTCTGGCGGTGCCTTTATTAAATGAAGCGCTGAGCCTGGCGATGATCTGTGGCTTGGTGGGGATGGCAATTGGGGCCTTACAGCCTTGGCGCTGGATTGGCCGTAAAGATAGTTTAGAAGCACAACTTGCAGCACAGAAAAAGCAGTCTTAATCGGACTGCTTTTTTTATACCTCAGGCAGCTGCCATGTTTAAATATTTTTCATGCAATGGGCGGAGATGGGCATAAAGATGATCCAGATGACCATCATTCAGCACAATATCATCAGCCATGGCCTGTTTCTGTTCACGTGACATTTGTGCGGCAATAATGTTTCGGATTTGCTCAATATTTTGACCATCACGTTGTGAGGCACGTTCAATTTGCAATTCGATTGTGGCATCAATCAGTAAGCGATGCTGAGTGAGCTCATGTTGATTGGTCTCAAACAGGAGCGGTGAAACCAGAATGGCATAGGAACTTTGCGCAGCATCTAACTGCTGAATAATCGAAGTGCGAATTGCTGGATGAGTAATATTTTCCAGGGTTTTACGTGCTTCAGGAGACTGGAAAATATATTCGCGCAAGGCACGACGATTCAGTGAACCATCTTCAAGCAGTACCCAATCCCCAAAAGCCTGCTGAATCTGGGCGAGTGCAGGCTGGCCAATCTCGACCACTTCACGCGCCACCACATCGGCATCCACAACGACAATGCCTTGTGCTTCAAACCATTGACTGGCCGCAGACTTGCCACTACCAATCCCGCCGGTTAATCCGAGTATAAATTTCACTTTATTGACCTAAATACACTTTCATAATCTGCTCGCCCCACAGAAAAGCAATCCAGCCGGCAATCGCGATATAGGGACCAAAGGCAAAAGGCTGATTTTCCTTACGGACTTTCAGCAGGATAATCCCGATAATCGCACCCACTAAAGAAGAAAGGAGCACAATTAATGGTAATAGCAAAGGCCCCATCCAGGCACCCAAGGCGGCAAGCAATTTAAAATCGCCATAGCCCATACCTTCCTTGCCAGTGACAATTTTAAAGACATAATACACCACCCACAAACACAGGAAGCCAATGATATAGCCCCAGATGGCAGAACTCGGTGAGGTATAGAGGGCATAACTATTGACGCCCAGACCCAGCGCGGCCAGGGGTAGGGTATAACGGTCCGGCAATAACTGGGTGTCAAAATCAATAAAGGTCAGTGCAATTAAGACATAAGTCAGAATCAGGCCAAATAACATCTGGACAGTCGGACCAAAAACAGCCACCACCATCAGCGCACAGGCCGCGGTCAGAAGCTCAATAAATGGATAGCGGATACTGATGGGATTTTGACAGTTGCCGCACTTGCCGCGCAAGACCAGCCAGCTGATGACGGGAATATTCTGGTACCAGCGGATTGGCTGATGACATTTGGGGCAAGTCGAATCGGGTTTGCTTAAACTTAATTTGGTCTCATCAATAATTGGCTGTTCCGGATGCAGGAACATTTGGCAATCGGTACGCCATTCCTGCTCCATCATTTTGGGAGTGCGATAAATCACCACATTTAAGAAACTACCAATGCAGAGACTAAAAAGCCCAACTGCGCTATACAGCGCTGTTGGGTTTTGAATGAAATATTGAATAAGATCTTGCATTAAACCACAGAACCCACTTGGAAGATTGGAAGGTACATGGCAATCACCAGACCACCGACAAGTACACCGAGAACAGCCATGATCAAGGGCTCCATCATGGAAGTGAGACCGTCTACGGCATTGTCGACTTCATTTTCATAATGGGTAGCAACTTTATCCGGCATGGCATCTAACGCACCGGATTCCTCACCAATGGCGACCATTTGCACGGCCATAGATGGAAACTTGTTGGTCACCCGCATGGCAAACTGTAATTGCTGACCAGTGGCAACATCTTCGCGGATTTTCATGACGGCATCTTCATACACCACGTTATTGGTTGCGCCAGCAGTGGATTCCAGTGCATCAATCAAGGGTACACCGGCTGCAAAAGTGGTGGCCAAGGTACGGCTATAACGGGCAATAATCGCTTTATACACCAGATCACCGAAAATCGGTGCTTTAAGTGCTGCTTTATCCAGAAAATCGCGGAATTTTTTACTGCGTTTTTTTGCTTCCAGAAAAGCCGTAATGATGGCCCCAATGGCAATAATGAGCAGGAACCAATATTTTTGCATCCATTCCGACATATTGACTACCATTTTGGTAAAAGCCGGTAAGTCAGCACCAAATGAAGAGAATAAATCCTGGAAAACCGGGACCACTTTTACCATTAGAATAATCGTGACAATCAGCGCGACCACGACCACCGCAGCCGGGTACTTCATGGCTTTTTTAATTTTTTGCTTGAGCAGTTCACTTTTTTCCTTGTAGATCGCAACCCGATCCAGCATGGTTTCTAGCGCACCGGATTGTTCACCCGATTCGACCAGTAAACAAAATAGTTTATCGAAGTATTGCGGGTATTTACGCAGTGCACCGGCAAAGGTATTACCACCTTCCACCTCACCTTTAATCCCCAGAACGACTTCACGCATGGCTGGATTCTCCAGACCCTCTGCAACAATTTCAAAGCCTTGTACTAAAGGTACACCGGCTTTCATCATGGTCGCGAGCTGTCGAGTAAAAATCGTAATATCCAGTGTGCTGACACGTTTTTTCATTAAGCCTTCGAGAATGTTTTTTTTCTTTTCCCGAATGGTCTTGATGCTGATGCCCTGTTTTCTGAGCGTCACTTTGGCCAGTGCCATGTTGCGCGCCGGCAATTCCCCCTTGATCTTTGCCCCTTTACGATCAATTCCTTCATAGCTGAAGATCGGCATCATCGTGCAATAACCAGATTCACTGAAGTGGCAATATTAAAAGACGGCACGCCCATATTGCGTAAACGGGTCAGGGTCTCAGGCGCACTGTTGGTATGCAGCGTTGACATCACCATATGACCGGTCTGTGCCGCTTTAATGGCAATTTCTGCAGTTTCCAGATCCCGGATCTCACCGACCATCACGATATCTGGATCTTGGCGTAAGAATGACTTCAAGGCAGCAGAGAAGGTCAGGCCGACTTTATTGTTGACGTTGACCTGGTTAATTCCTTGCAGGTTGATCTCGACCGGATCTTCCGCGGTGGAAATATTGGTATCTTCACGATTCAGGATGTTCAAACCGGTATAAAGTGAAACCGTTTTACCAGAACCCGTTGGCCCGGTAATCAGCAGCATGCCTTGCGGTTTATCCAGCGCCTGCATAAACAGTTCTTTTTGTTCCGGTTCATAACCGAGTGCATCGATCCCCAGCATCGCGCTAGATGGATCTAGAATACGCAGTACCAGTTTTTCGCCAAACAGGGTCGGTAATGAGTTGACACGGAAATCAATGGCTTTGTTCTTTGAGAGTTTCAGCTTGATACGGCCATCCTGAGGAACACGTTTTTCAGAAATGTCCATTTGCGACATGACTTTTAAACGTGAAGACAGGCGGGTTGCCAACTGCAGCGGCGGTGTTGCAATTTGGCGTAATACCCCATCGACCCGATAACGAACCCGGTAGATTTTTTCATAAGGTTCAAAATGCAGATCCGAAGCACCCATACGAATCGCATCGATTAATAATTTATTGATATATTTGACAATCGGTGCTTCTTCTTCACCTTTGTCTTTTTCATCTTCTTCTTTACTCGGATCAGATGAATCGAAATCTACATCCAGATCAAAGTCTTCATCAAACTCAAAAGTGCTTTCTTCGGTAAAATTCTGCTCGATCAGTTTTACCAGTTTATTGTGTTCAACAATAATGGTTTCAATATTGAGCTTGGTTGAAAAGCGAACGGCATCAATCGCTTCAATATTGGTCGGATTACTAATGGCAATATATAAAATACTGGAATTTTTAAAAATTGGCAGGATGCGATGCTTGGTAATCAGCTTCTTATCAATGATATCCCGCAAAATTTGCGCAGGATCATAGGCACTGATATCAAACAGAGGCTCACCAAATTCGACTGAAATCGTTTCAGCAATAACGGTTGGGGAGAGCTGTTGCTGGTTAATCAGCTCCGCCACAATATCTATTTTTTCTTGCTTGGCATGTGCCAAAGCACTGCGCATATCTTCAGCCGAGATGACGCCTTCCTCGACCAAACGACGAATAAATCCGGTAAATCTTGGCGCCCCCTGTAATGCTGTCATGCTATAAATGCCTATAAATCAAATTTTTTTAATTGCTATATTAAAATTATACGTTTGTTACGTAAAAATACCATAGCTAAGAGTGCTGCTACCTTCCTCATATCCAGTAAAACTTTGAACTGGTTAGAAGAAGTTCCCATTTTTTTAAGTGATAACAAAAAACAACCATTTTGAATAGTCTAAACCTAGAATAAGTGATAAGAAAACTATTCTTTAAATTTTCCAATTCCGTGTAGAATGTGCCCAATTCGAAATATGTAAATAAAATAGGTTAATTATGTCAGTTTCGACGATTACCCCTTGGGTAATAGGTAACTGGAAAATGAATCCGCTGCAGGCAGATGCATTAACACTGGTGCACGGTATTAAAAATTTACTGGAAACTGCACCAATCGCCGCAGATAAATGTCATATCGGTGTAGCCCCGATTGCTCTTGCCCTGACCCAGATTCAGGCGGAACTGTCATCTGCGACTCGTCCTGTTTACACTGTAGCACAAGATGTTTCACGTATTTCAGGAACGGGTGCTTATACCGGTGAAGTGAGCGCTGAATTATTGCAAGACAGCCAGATTCATTATGTACTGATTGGTCATTCTGAGCGTCGTGAAGTTTTCGCAGAAAACGCAGAAGTTCTGAATGCCAAAATCAAGCATGCATTAACTGCCGGTTTAACGGTGATTTACTGCGTGGGTGAAAGCCTGGAACAACGTGAAGCAGGGCAGGCTGAAGCGGTCGTATTGCAACAGATTTGTGATATTGCAGCGGTAGTGGACGCTGAGCAATGGAAAAATATCGTGATTGCTTATGAGCCGATCTGGGCAATTGGTACCGGTAAAACCGCCTCTCCTGAAGATGCACAAGCCATGCATGCACAAATCCGTCAAGGTTTGAGCCAGATCACCGGCTATGGTGCAACCATGGCGATTTTATATGGTGGTAGTGTCAAGCCGGAAAATGCAGTAGAGTTAGCAGCCTGCCCGGATATCAATGGAGCACTGGTCGGTGGTGCATCACTCAATGCTGAGTCGTTCCATAAAATTGCTCACGCATTTGCAAATACACAATAATTAGGAGTTCAGCATGCAAACTTTTGTGCTGGTAGTACATATTATCTTAGCTGTTTTGATGATTGTCTTGATTTTGGTTCAGCATGGTAAAGGTGCAGATGCTGGTGCCTCTTTCGGTGGCGGTGGTGCGGCGACAGTATTCGGGGCATCGGGTTCCGGCAATTTTATGACCCGTTTGACTGCCATTTTAACGGCGCTATTTTTTGTGACCAGTTTGACTCTGGCTGTTTTGGCCAAGAAAGACAGCACAAATGCCTATAGTTTGGGAACGGTTCAATCTGCGCCGACCATGCCTGTGCAATCGAATGAAACTTCACCAACTGCACCAGAAACGACCGAATAGTTTTAATTAGTCCTTTCTTTTTTCCAGTGATGCGACTAGAATGCGTCACAGCTGCGGTGGTGGTGGAATTGGTAGACACGCTACCTTGAGGTGGTAGTGCTTTCGGGCGTGGGGGTTCAAGTCCCCCCTTCCGCACCAACTTATAATCCAGAAATTTAAGTTGGTGTATGCAGCTGAAAAAACTTCTGTTGATGCGGGATGGAGCAGTCTGGTAGCTCGTCGGGCTCATAACCCGAAGGTCGTTGGTTCAAATCCAGCTCCCGCTACCAATCAATCCTTTTTAAAGACGCAAACTTTTAAGAGGCAGTTTAATAAGTTATTAAGCTGAGAAATATAATTTGCATGTTGTTGCGGGATGGAGCAGTCTGGTAGCTCGTCGGGCTCATAACCCGAAGGTCGTTGGTTCAAATCCAGCTCCCGCTACCAATCTTTTAAAGATGCAAACTTTAAAAGCAGTTTAAGTTTTTTTAAGCTGAATGTTATTTGTACGCTGATGCGGGATGGAGCAGTCTGGTAGCTCGTCGGGCTCATAACCCGAAGGTCGTTGGTTCAAATCCAGCTCCCGCTACCATTTAAATGGTTTGGTAAACGTTATTTATGGATTTAGTTGATTGCTTGTCGGGCTCAACTCTCTATAAACTGGCGAAGGTTGTTGGTTTACATCCAGCACCCACTACCATTTTTTCAGTCACAGATGACAAATATGCAGAATGATGCAGTTTTGATTGAAAAGCTCTCATCTTTTGTATATAATTTTTGCACGTTGATGCGGGATGGAGCAGTCTGGTAGCTCGTCGGGCTCATAACCCGAAGGTCGTTGGTTCAAATCCAGCTCCCGCTACCAAGTTTCTAAAAAGAGGCTCACAACAAGGTGGGCCTTTTTGCACAGTGGGATTTGAAAAAAAATCGCTATTGTGCTTAATTGGGGCGATTTACGCCCTTTTTTATTGGCTATCGTGTAGTGTCGACATTATTTGGTCACGTCTCCATGTTTCACTACTACTATAGTTTGTATTGGTTTGTAGTGGTCAAATAGATCATAAAATCGCACCAGATGACGAGAGTAAATGAAGCTATCAAATAAAACTCAAGCACTTCAGGACTTGATTGCACCGGCAGTTGAAGCCTGTAATGTAAACCTTTGGGGGATTGAGTTCCTGCCACAGGGTAAACGTTCGTTATTACGTATCTACATCGACAAACCGGTCGATGCAAGCGCTGAACCGGCCGTTAATGAAGACGGTGAAGAGGAACAGGGGCGTGGTATTGGTGTTCAGGATTGTGTGCGTGTAACGCAGCAAGTCGGCGCCATGCTGGATGTTCATGATCCGATCTCGGGTGAATATTCACTTGAAGTGTCTTCTCCAGGCTGGGATCGTCCATTCTTCCAGCTCGAACAGATGTCAGGCTATATTGGTCATAGCGTAGCATTACGTCTGATTAGTGCAGTAGATAACCGTCGTAAATTCCAGGCCAAACTGGTTGCAGTCGACCTAGACAATGAAATGATTCAAGTTGAAGTAGAAAAGCAACAGGTATTGGAGATCGACAGTCACAATATCGATAAAGCAAATTTGGTCTTCCAAGATTAATTGAATAAATAAAAATTTAACGAATAGGTGACGTATGGCACGTGAAATTCTGACCGTCGTTGAAACGGTTAGTAACGAAAAGGGTGTACCTCGTGAAGCAATTTTCGAAGCGCTTGAGCAAGCTTTAGTTGCGGCGACCAAGAAAAAATTCTACGAAGGAACTCGCTCTGAAGAAGCACGTTTACGTGTGGAAATTGATCGCAAAACAGGTGACTACCGTACTTTTCGTCAGTGGGAAGTAGTCGCTGACGAAGATCATGAAATGCCAGCGTGTCAGGATGCGATTTCTGATCTTGATCCTGCACAATGGTCAATTGGTGATATTCGTGAACTCGAAGTAGAATCGATTGATTTCGGTCGTATTGCAGCACAAATTGCCAAGCAAGTGATTGTACAGAAGATCCGTGAAGCAGAACGCGCACTTGTGGCCGATGCTTACGAATCTAAAGTCGGCGAGCTGATCTATGGTGAAGTGAAGAAACAAACCAAAGATGGTTTTATCATTGACTTGGGTGATAATGCTGAAGCATACCTTGCACGTGAAGAAATGATTCCGAAAGAAATTCTTCGTCCGAAGCAACGTATGAATGCGATTCTGTTCAATGTGAACCGTGAAGGTCGTGGTGCGCAACTCCAGTTGTCACGTGCCAAGCCGGATATGCTGATCGCATTGATGAAGAAAGAGATCCCTGAGATTTCTGAAGAAATTATTGAAATTAAAGCAGCAGCTCGTCAACCAGGCGTGCGTGCTAAAATTGCAGTAAAAACAAATGATCACCGTATTGATCCGGTTGGTGCATGTATTGGTATGCGTGGTACACGTATCCAGGCTGTTCAACAAGAATTGAACGGTGAGCGTATCGATGTCGTGGTATGGTCTGACGACCCTGCCCAGTACATCGCCAGCGCACTGGAACCAGCAGATGTATCGAGTATTGTCATCGATGAAGATGCCCGTACTGCAGACATCATCTTTGCAACGAGTGATCAATTGGCTCGTGCGATTGGTTCACAAGGTCAGAACGTTCGTCTGGCATCAGAATTGACTGGCTACAAGCTGGACATGATGCTGGAAGAGGAATACTACGCCCGTCAACAAAACGAAGCGCAACAGTATCTGGACATGTTTGTAACACGTCTGGATATCGCGGAAGATTTGGCGATGGCACTGGTAGAAATGGGCTTCACCTCGCTTGAAGAAATTGCTTATGTCCCTGCAGAAACGTTTGATGAAATCGAACTTGATGCTGAACTGGTTGAATTATTGCAAAGCCGTGCGAAAGAAATTGCACTTGCTGATGCATTACAACAGCAAGAGAATATACAAGCGCCAAGTGAAGAACTTGTTGCAATGGAAGGCATGACAGCAGAGATCGCGCAAGCTCTAGCAGCTCGTGGTGTGGTAACAGTTGACGATTTGGCAGATCAGGCGACCGACGATATCGAAGATATTGAAGGTTTGGGTGCTGAGAAAGCCGGTCAACTCATTATGAAAGCGCGCGAATCATGGTTTAACTAGGAGGTAGTATATGACGGACAAGTCGATTAAAGAGTTAGCCCTCAGCGTGGGTCGTCCAGTTGAGAAGCTCCTAGAGCAGGTTCGTGAGGCAGGTTTACCACAGCGTAAAGCTGACGATATTATTACCACCGAACAACAAGATAGCTTGATGAGCCATGTGAAGAAATCACAAGGTTCAGAAAGCCAAGCAGGGCAAATCACGTTGAAACGTAAAACAACCAGTACTGCAAAAGTTGCGAGTACTTCAGGTAAGGCGAAAACGATTAATGTAGAAGTTCGCAAGAAGCATACATTTGTTAAGCCTGATCCAGAACAGATCAAAGCAGAAGCATTGGCGAAAGCCAAGGCTGAACAACAGGCCAAAGCTGCGCCTGAGCAGAATACAGCACAAGCTGCTTCTTCTGCTGAAGCTCCGAAAACTGGCGTAAATAACGCGAGTAAAGCTCTAGAAGCGATGCGTGCTGCTGCAAAACAAACCAGCGACAAGCAAGAAGTTTCTAAAGCGGCAGTCGTGGTAAAACGCAAATCGACCAACAAGCCGATTGTAAAACAGGTTGTTAAACAAACTGAAACGGCTGAACAGAAAAAAGCACGTGAAGCTCAGGCAGCGCAATTAAAAGCGACTGAAGAAGCAGCACGTCGTAAAGCGGCTGAAGAAGCGCAGCAACGTACGCTTGAACAAATGCGTCAGATGGCGTCTAAGTACACCGCTGAAGATACAACAGCAACGATTCGTGTCGTAGATGATTCTCCGCTTGCTGCCGGTCTGGTAGGTCAGGCATATGAAGACTCATTTGCCAAAGAAGACCGCGAGATCAAACGTGGTACCAATACCCCAGCTGCACGTGCACCGAAAAAAGGTGGACGTCGTGGTCAGGAAGAACAGAGCTTCAGCAAACAGCCTAAACGCGGTTTGAAAACCAGCCAGGGCAATAAGCACGGCTTCGAAAAACCTGTGAAGAAACAGGTTTACGATGTTGAAATTGGTGAAACCATTGTTGTGGCTGACCTGGCTGCGAAAATGGCGATCAAGGTTCGTGAAGTTATTAAATCTCTCATGAAAATGGGTGAGCTGGTTACTCAGAACCAAGCCATTGATCAGGAAATTGCAGCGTTAATCGTAGAAGAAATGGGTCATAACCCGGTATTGGTTTCTGATACGCAAGCTGAAGATAACTTGCTTGAAGCAGCTGAAGAAGCACGTGGTGCACAAACAACGCGCGCACCAGTGGTTACCATCATGGGCCATGTTGACCATGGTAAAACATCGCTTCTTGACCGTATCCGCCGTGCCAAAGTGGCGCAAGGCGAAGCAGGCGGTATTACCCAGCATATCGGTGCTTACCACGTTACAACCGACAAAGGTATTATTACCTTCCTTGATACTCCGGGACACGCAGCGTTTACTGCAATGCGTTCACGTGGTGCCAAAGCAACGGATATCGTGGTACTGGTTGTTGCAGCAGATGATGGTGTTATGCCACAAACTGCAGAAGCAATCGACCATGCACGTGCTGCAGGTACACCAATCATTGTTGCAATCAACAAGATGGATAAAGAATCTGCTGATCCAGATCGCGTATTGAACGAATTGACCACCAAACAGATCGTACCTGAACAATGGGGCGGTGATGTACCGGTTGCAATGGTTTCGGCGCATTCTGGTCAAGGTATCGATGAACTTCTAGACCTGATTTCGATCCAGGCTGAATTGCTTGAACTGAAAGCATCGGAAGAAGGTGCTGCACAAGGTGTGGTGATTGAAGCACGTGTAGACAACAGCCGTGGTGCGGTCACGTCTATTCTGGTTCAAAACGGTACCTTGAAAGTGGGTGACCTGGTTCTTGCCGGTTCATCTTATGGTCGCGTTCGTGCAATGACCGATGAAAATGGTCAGCGTATCAAATCTGCAGGTCCTTCGATTCCAGTGGAAATTTTGGGTCTTCCAGAAGCGCCAATGGCAGGTGACGAAGTTCTTGTTGTTAGCGATGAGAAAAAAGCACGTGAAGTTGCCGATGCACGTATGGATCGTGAACGTCAAAAACGTCTTGAGCGTCAATCTGCAATGCGTCTTGAAAACATCATGGCGTCTATGGGCAAGAAAGATGTGCCTATCGTGAACGTGGTGCTGAAAACTGACGTACGCGGTACACTGGAAGCCTTGCATGTTGCACTTGCTGAACTTGCAACGGATGAAGTGAAAGTACGTATTATTGGTTCGGGCGTTGGTGCAATCACCGAGTCTGACGTAACACTGGCTGAATCTTCAGAAGCAGTTCTACTTGGCTTTAACGTTCGTGCGGACAACACTGCGCGTCAAAAAGCCGATGCAGACAGCATCGACATTCGTTACTACTCAATTATCTATCAATTGATTGATGATGTGAAAGCAGCAATGAGTGGTAAGCTGGCACCTGAACATCGTGAAACGATTCTGGGTGTTGCACAAGTACGTGAAGTATTCCACTCAAGTAAATTCGGTGCGGCTGCGGGCTGTATGGTTCTTGAAGGCGTATTGCATCGTAACAAACCGATTCGCGTACTCCGTGATGACGTGGTGGTATTCCAGGGCGAGCTTGAATCTCTTCGTCGCTATAAAGAAGTGGTTGAAGAAGTTCGTGCCGGTATGGAATGTGGTCTTGCGGTGAAAGGTTATAAAGACATCAAAGCACTGGATAAGATCGAAGTGTACGATGTTCAACTGATTAAACGGAGTCTTTAATGGCGGGTAGTCAACGTCTGAAGCGTATGGCGGATACAGTACAACGCGAGTTGTCAGAACTGATCCGTCAGGAGCTGAAAGATCCACGCTTAGGTGGTCTGGTGACCATCTCTGCCGTGAAGGTGAGCCCGGACTTGGGATATGCGGAAGTTTATGTCACTGTTATGGGACGTGAGCTGGGCGATGAACAAAGTGAAGCGGCGAATAAAGAAACTTTAGAGGTATTAAACAAAGCCTCTGGTTTCCTGCGTCACGAACTGAGCCGTCGTATCAAAACCCGTATTACACCTCGTCTACGTTTCCATTACGACAAGACCAATGCCTATGGTAACTATATGTTTGGTCTGATTGCTGAAGCTGTGAAGGATTTACCTGAAGCTGAAGCAAAAAAAGATGATGAATAAGTCTTAGGACAATAAAAAAGCCACCTTCGGGTGGCTTTTTTATTGCTGGCTTTATTGAAACTTTAAACATTAGAAGTGAATCGACCTATCTAAAAATAATCTAAATCAAGTGAGATCATCATTTTTATGATTCATTTTTTTCTCATAAAAAGCACGGCGACGTGAACGTTGCCAAGGCAGGGGACGCTCTAGTGTTTCTGGAACCTCACCACTTAGTGAGCGTAAACGTAAATGCAATGCTGCCTGCGCCATCAGATTGGCCGATACTGGCGCAGTGATAAAGGCAAATAGGGTAATCAGCACTTCAGCAAAACCGAAACGGCCGTACATGGCAGAAAAAATAATCGCGGCAATCAGAAAACTGCCCAAGCCCAAGGTACTGGATTTGGTTGGTGCATGCAGCCGCATAAACAGATCGGGCAGGCGCACCATCCCGATCCCACCGACCAGCATGAAGAAAGCACCAATCAATAAAAAAATCGAAACTAGTATTTCTAAAATTAACGGCATTTAAAAACTCCTAGTCGATGACATGGCCAGTGGTGAAATAACGCGCCAAAGCTGCCGTAGAGACAAAGCCGAGCATCGCCACCAGTAAGGCCTCTTCAAACAGAAAAGTGCTACTCCAGTAAATTCCCAAAATGACAATCAGACAGGTGGCATTCAGGAACAGGGTATCGAGTGCCAAGAGGCGGTCAACGATAGAAGGGCCGGTAATGAGTCGGATCAGGCAGAGTAACATCGAGACAGTGACTGCACCCAGGCAAATCATTAATGCATAAGGCAGAATCGTCATATTTTTTCTCCTGTCTGTGCGCTGAAAATTTTAAGCAAGGGCTGTTCATAACGTTGTTTGATCAGCTCGATTTCAGCTGCTTCATCATCCGTGCTTAAAGCATGCACCAGAATATCACCACGATCCTGATCAATACCGGCAGTGACTGTGCCCGGTGTAGTGGTAATAATCATGGCCAGTAAGGTGTTGACTTCTTCATGCTCGGTTTCCAGAGGCACACGGAACCATTTGGGATGTAGGTTTTTGGTCGGCCCCAAGACCAGTTTTGCAACTTTAAGATTGGCCACCACAATGTCCCAGACCACGACAAAGAACAGACGCAGCGCAGGCCGCCACTGGATATTCGGGGTATAGTCAATAAACGGCGCGACCATTTTGGGAATGACAATCGCCAGAAGCAGGGCCACCAGCAAGGTTCCGGCTTCTGTGCTATGTGACAGTAAAGTCCAGCTGAGCCCCACGATTACAGAAACCAACGGGTGCGGGAACCAACGTTGCAGGAATGATTCAGCCATTAAGGTCCCTCCGCCGGTTTAAGTTGATTATCATCATGTTGGGTTTGTTCAATATGCTGCTGGTCAATCTGACGTTGTTTGAATTCAGAAATATTTTCACCTTCCAAAGTGGCTTCTGAAATCATATAAGGAATCAGATGTGCATTTGGATCCACCACCTCGCCACCATATTTGGTTTCTGGCAAATAACTTGGATCAAAGGGTTGCACACTAATAAATTGACCTTCTGCATCACGTTTTAACAGGGCAGCTTCATAGACCGGATTGTTTTTAATCTGTTCTGCCGTCTGATAGTTATATTGATAGATCGGTCCAGCAAATACAACATAAGCTGTTAAGCCGGCAAGTAGCAAATAGATCGTGTGATCATTACGTGCAGGTGCCTTACTGGGTAAAGCTTCATATTTGTGGAAATCGTCAGAATTCAAATCATCTTCAGGTTTGGTCGAGCGCCAGAACAGCATAAAGCCGACTCGAGTAAAAGCCAGAATACTGAGGAAACTCACCAGCAGAATGGTCAGGATAATGATCATCTGATGCTCTGAATTGGCAGAAGCCTGCAAAATAAAGACTTTGCCAAAGAAGCCGCTGAACGGTGGCAGACCGGCCATCATCAAGGCAATGATGAAATAGATAATCGAAACCAGCTTGTTCTGTTTCATCAGCGGTGCGATTTTAAAATGATCTTTGAACTCACCGCGCTGTGAGGTAATCCAGCCAGACAGGATATAAAATGCTGCAGCAATCAGGGTACTGTGTACCATATAGTACAGGGCGCCGGCCCAGGCTGCAGTCGTATTCATGCCAATCGCCACCAGAATCGTGCCGACTGAAGACAGCACCATAAAGCCGACAAAACGGCGCAGGCGTTCTGTACCAATCGCACAAATGACACCATAGACTGAAGTAATCAGACCGATCACCAGTAGACAGTTCATCAGAATCTGATGGCTGTATTCATCATCAAAAACAGTTCCATTGATTCGCAAAATCGCATAGATCCCGACTTTGGTCATGATGGTAAAGAGTGCGGCAACAGGGGTGGTGGCTACGGCATAGGTTTTGGGTAACCAGAAGCCCACCGGCAGCATTGCCGCCTTAATCCCGAAGACCACGAATAGCATGAGTCCACCGGCAACGGCCAGTTTATGCTGATCTGCTGCCAAGGTAGGCATTAAGCGCGCCACATCGGCCATGTTCAGACTGCCGACACTGCCATAAATCATGCCGAGTCCAATCAGGAACAGCGCAGAAGCCAGCAGGTTAATGGTGACGTAATGAATTCCCAGCTGGAAACGCGCCTTGCCCTGTCCATGTAATAGCAGCACATAGGATGCCATCAACAAGATTTCAAAGAATACGAACAGGTTGAATAAGTCACCGGTCAGGAAGGCGCCGGTCAGGCCCATCAGCAGGAAATGCACCATAGTATGGAAATAACGGCCACGGGTATCCCATTCTTTACTGGCATACCAGACCACCGGTACTGCCAGGGCATAGGTCAACACCAGCATCATGGCAGAGAGTTGGTCTAGCACCAGCACGATCCCAAAAGGTGCCGCCCATTCGCCCAGTGTATATACACTGACTTGACCCTGACTGCTGTCAATTAAATAACTGACCGCAATGATCAGACCCAAGATACCCGAGATATGGCTGATACCACGACGCCAAGGCTGACGCCAGTCTGTGGTCAGGGAGCCAGAACCCGGATTGCCTAAAAGTACCAGACTAAAAGCGGTAAGGGCCGGTAAAAGAATACTGAAAATTGGCGTATGTTGAGACCAGAAGTGAAGAAAATCAGTCATTAAGGCTCATCCTCACGTGGGTCAATCTGAGGTGTTTCTTCTTTTGAATCAACGTGGTCTGTTCCTGATTCATAACGGCTACGCAGTGCCAGCTGAACAATAAAGGCAGTGGTGGCAAAGCCAATCACGATGGCGGTCAGCACCAGTGCCTGCGGAAGGGGATCGGTGACTCTGGAGGCCTCGGTCAATACGGCAGGCGAATTCATCTGGATCCGCCCCATGGCAAATAAAAACAGGTTGACCGCATAACCAATCATGGCCAAGCCCAGCACCACCGGAAAAGTACGCGCACGCAGAATCAGATAGATTCCGGTGGCGGCGAGTAGACCAATGGCGGAGGCTAATAAAAATTCTAAACTCATCATTCTATTATCCTCTTGGTACTGGGCCAGTCATACTGGAGTGACGTGAATCGCCCAGCACAGAAATCATCAGCATGGTCGCACCGACTACAGTGACATAGACACCGACATCAAACAGCGCCGCCGAAGCCAGATGCATTTCTCCAATCACGGGTGGCGAGACATAAATATGCGCACTGGTCAGGAATGGGCGTGACCAGAACCAGGCTGCAACCCCGGTCAAACCGGCAATGGTTAAACCCACGCCAATCCAGATTTCATACAAACGACCAGATTTGGCACCCAGCAACTGTTCAGTTTTATCCTGTCCCACTGCAATATATTGAATAATTAAGGCCAGTGAGGTGACTAATCCTGCAATGAATCCACCGCCCGGCAGGTTATGGCCACGCATAAAGATATACAGGCTGACTACCAGAGCTACAGGTAAAATCCATGATGCCGTGATACGTAACATCAAGGGGGAGGGATTAAATCGATAGGTCAAACCTTGGGTCATGGTGGTGCCATGCGCACGCATGCCATCCATCAGGCTAAGCACACCAATCGCGGCAATCCCGAGTACAGTAATTTCGCCGAAGGTATCGAAACCACGGAAGTCGACCAGAATCACATTGACCACATTGGTGCCGCCGCCGAGTGGAATTGACTGCTGCAGGAAGAACCATGAAATAGAATTATGATCACGGGTCATAATCAGCCAGGCGATGGTGGCAATACCGAGACCGCCGCCCAAGGCAATAATGGCATCACGCCAGCGACGGGTCGGACTCGATTCATACGGAGTTAGTTGTGGCAGTAAAGATAAACTCATCAGGAGCAGAACCGTGGTGACCACATCGACTGTAATTTGGGTCAATGCCAGGTCAGGTGCCGAGAAGCCAATAAAGACCATGGTCACCACCAGACCTACTGCACCACTGATCAGTACCGCTTTAATCCGTTCATGATGGAACCATAGCAGCATCCAGCAGGCAGAGAACAGCAACATCCACAAGACAATGGCCAGGGCAGGGGCATGGGTCAGCTCACGCGTACCGCTACCGATACCATTGGATAACAATGGGAAACCAACCAGGCCGATGGTAAAGATCACAATCCACAATAAATAGCTTTGTAATTTGCCAGTTTCAGTGGCACGGCGGAAACGACGTGAATTTAACAGCAGATTTTTCAGGAACAGGTCAAACAGGATCCGACCCTGTAAGCGGCCCAGTTTTGGATCCAGATCAATTTCACGTAAGGCACCACCTTTGGCCAGAGAAAAGTAAAATACTGCACCACCGGCCAAAGCAATCACACTCATTAATAATGGCAGATTAAACCCATGCCAGAGGGCCAGATGCGTACCTTCAAAAGCAAAATTTTGAGTCGTTGCCTGCGTGGTACTATTCACGATTTTTTCGACTAAAAGTGCTGGCAATAGACCCACTAAAATACATAAAAATGCCAGTAAAGTGGCGGGTGCGCGCATGCCAAATGGTGGCTCATGCGCATTTTTATTCGGGACTTGCTTGCCCAGTGGGCCGTCGAAAAATACCCCATGCACCAGACGAATCGAATAAGTGACTGCAAAAATTCCGGCCAATGTCGCCACAATGGCTGAACCGACCAGCACTGGCCCGCTTAAATTGGCCACCAGCTCAGTAAAGAACATCTCTTTGGAGAGGAAACCATTGGTCAATGGAACACCGGCCATAGAGGCCGCAGTGATCATGGTCAGCGTTGCAGTAAAGGGCAGCAGTTGCCATAGACCTGAAAGCTTACGTAAATCACGGGTACCAGATTCATGATCGATAATACCGGCAATCATAAACAGGGCCGCTTTAAAGGTGGCATGGTTAATAATATGGAAAATTGCCGCTGCGACTGCCAGTGGAGAACCAATCCCGAGCAGACACATGATCAGACCCAGATGACTGATGGTTGAATAGGCCAACAAGCCTTTCAGATCTTCCTTAAAAATGGCAAAAAAGGCGGCCATGCACAGGGTAAACAGACCGACAAAGGTCACAATATTATGAAACAGTGCCGCGCCCGCAAAAATCGGGAGTAAACGTGCGACCAGAAACAGGCCGGCTTTGACCATGGTGGCCGAGTGTAAATAGGCAGAGACCGGTGTCGGTGCTGCCATGGCATTGGGTAACCAGAAATGGAAGGGGAACTGCGCACTCTTGGTAAAGGCACCGAGTAAAATCAGCAACAAAGTGGGAACAAATAGCGCATGTGACTGGATCTGTTCAGTCATCGTCAGGATTTGATCAATCTGATAAGTGCCGGTAATTTGACCCAGCAGGATGAAGCCACCAAGCATGGCCAAGCCACCCATGCCGGTAATGGTCAAGGCCATACGTGAGCCGCGCTGTGCGGCTTCGTAATTGCTCCAATAGCCCACCAGTAAAAATGATGAAATACTGGTAAGTTCCCAGAAAACCAGCAGGATCAGCAAGTTATTCGACAATGAAATTCCGAGCATGGCTGCCATAAACAGCATCAGCAAGAAATAAAGTTTGCTCAGCGAATTTTTAGGATTGAGATAATAATAGGCATAAATATAGATCAGGGTGCCTATGCCACTGATCAGCAAGGCAAACAGCAGGGCCAGAGAATCCAGACGGAAACTGAAATCGATCCCGAGCTGGGGCAGCCAGGACCAGGTCTGAATGATCACGGCACCATCAAAGATGGCAGGCGCCTGACTCAATAATAATAAGAAACTGCTGAGGCTGACACCAATTGCCCCTAAAGCCGTTACCCCGCGCGAAAATTGCTTCAGCCACGAGACAAGGGTTGTGCCTAATACTAACGGTAACAATATAATAATCGGCAGCACACTCGTATCCATTGTCGTGATTTAGGTTGTGACCAACCTAGGGTGAATCTTCATCTTTCAAGGACTACAGGATTACAAGGAGCAACCCAAACTTCTCAATCTTGAAAGCCAAAAGAATATTCAAAAAGAATATAAAAACAGTTGTATTGCGCAACTTATAAACGATAGCAAATTCCGATTTTACAATGAAATTCGCAAATAAAACCGATCATATTACAGGATAACAACAACATCAACGTTTTTATGTCGAACTTATAAATTATACGCGAGCAGGCTTTTGGCGTGGGGTGGATGCTTAAACAGTTCATCCAGAAGTGACCGAAAATTAAGATTAAATTGCAAGCATTGATTGTAAATATGACTAAATGCAGTTTTACAATTGCAAAAAGACAGCACTAAAATGGTCTGGATAAATCTCGATATTCATCGAAACGATCATTACTGTTTTTCAACGTTACTTAGAGCGATTGCGGTAGCGTCGGCTGATCCTGAGCAAGTAAACGTAACAATTCCTGCTGCTGTTCAGGATTCAACTGTTGCTGAATCCGCTGTAATACAGCAAGCGGTGTAGTCGGTTCGGTGACGGTTTCTATTAGCGCTTCTTCGGCAGGAATTGCGTCTGGATCAGTATGTAGACCCATTTCGGCATAGATCTGATCAAACTGGATTTTCATGCTTTCAAGATGAATTGGATGCAACTGTTTATTTTCGAGTCTTAAGCACTGAAAGGCCTGTGCATGTTCCAGTAACTCAGGTCGGTTGCCGGTGGCAATAATTTGCAAGTTAGGAAATGCCTGATGCAGACGTGGCAGAATCTCTGCTGCCAGATCCTGATCCAGCTGATGATCAATGGCATCAATCAACAACACTCCTGTACCTTCCTGACATGGAAATAAACTGTTCGGGTTGAGCAGACAAAGACGCCGTACAATATCGCCCACCAGTGCAATCCAGGTACGGATGCTATTGGGAAGCTGCTGAAAAGTAAAACGCTTGTCCTGATAGGTCAGCATCAGTTGCAGCCTGGGCTGGTATTTTAACTCAATCTGGCTGATGTCAGGCAGTACCTGCGACAGGGCATTTTTTAAGGCCGTTAAATGTGGGGTATGCAGCTGTGCCTGGGCTTTCTCGATCTGCCACGCCAGTTCATCTCCCCGAATATCTTCAGGCTGCTGCAAGGCACGCGCTAAAATCTGATCCATGATCTTGGCGCTTTGCGCATTTTCAATATCACTGACTTCACGCAACCATTCAAAGAAACGGGCAAAGGTCGTAAACGGAATCGCGCCAATGTCGTAAGCATACGCTGTATGGAAAATGGCTGGATTGTTTTTGCTGATCAGATTGACGTCATTGACAAAGCGGTCGGCAGGATAATAGGCAATCAGCGGCAAGCCGAGCAGAGGATCATTGAATCGGGCTTTCTGATAAAGGCCAAGCATGCTGTCCAGTTGTGCAGTTTCGGCTTTGCTAAAGCCGAGTCCCTGACTATTTAAAGTCTTATAGACTTGCCAGGAAAAACTCTGTTGCTGTGCAGCTTCAGTCTGGCTGGATTCTGTAAGCGCTGAAACCTCTTCGGGAAAGCCAACCCGGATATCAATTTTGGATTGCAGCCGGTGTTGCATGATGTCCTGATCAGGTATCACCAGACCGGCAGCCCGGCTATCGCGATAACGCGCTGCAAACCAGGTCAGCGCCTGATAAGCACAGCGTAACAAAGTGGTTTTGCCAGTACCCTGATTGCCCAAAATTAAGGTAAGCGGATATTGTGAATAATCAAGCTGGAGCTGAATCTCTGGAAAATGCAGGATGTGTTTCAGTTGAAGCGCTTCGATGTGCATAGGTCACCTGTACCATGATTTTACATCCATACCTTAACCGACGGCTTGACGAAGCGACTGCGGCATCTTGATCTTCAGTTGTTGAATCAGGTCATAAATGTGATGAATATTTAAGCTTACTTTAGCACGTGTACAGGCCACGTAAAGTAAACGTAGCTCTTCATCACTAATTTTATGATCTTTTTCATTCAGCTTAAACTGATAGTCATCTTCAATATGCACCCGTTCCCACTCCAGACCTTTGGCCTTATGTGCAGTGGAAATAATATAGTCCGCCTGTCCAATCGGGGTGATTTTGGCCAAGGCTTTTTTCAATGGATCGGTGCCATGTTCATCGACTAGTTTAACCAGCGGTTTGATATCGCTGCCTTCATTGGTTTCACAGTATTCATGCACATCATGCCAGGAATTAAACCAGGCCAGTTCCGGCACATCAATCACCCGTTTGCCTTGTTTGAGCATGGCAGCCGCATCGACAAAACGATTCAGTTTGACATGATCGGCTTGCAGGCTGACTTTATCGCCACGAACTAAACCTGCTAATAACAACTCCATGGCCCGGGCATTGGTCCGGCACAGAATCGCATCACGCATTTTGGTATGCGGTTTATTCACGACTTTAGAATCTAACAACGGATTGCCAAGCAAAGGCACGGTTTCATTCAGTGCACCTAAAATGGCATTGGCATTTAACGCGATTTCAGGGCCAAAACGAAACGATGTGGTCAGGCGTGATTCGGGTAAAGGCAGTTGCTGCATGGCATTCACCGCACCGCGCCAGGCATAAATCTGCTGATGCGCATCACCGACATAAATCACCTGAGTATTCCGCTGTTTCAGCAAAATTCCGAGCATGAGTGGGTCGGCATCTTGCGCTTCATCAAACAGCACATAATCGGCCGGAATATTCGGTTCAGACAGCGCCCAGAGTTTCAGGTAAATATCATGGCCAATCCCGGCCTGATGATTGGGATCGATTGATTCTAGCCAGCGCCGTTCTACGGCCGGATAGAGTTTCTTTTGCAGGATCTCAATATCATCTGGATGCAACCAGCTCGGTGCCTGAATATGCCGCGGAGCAGGATATTGCGAACTGGTCGAACAGAAATAGCCAACCGCATTGGCGACTAAACTCGCCAGACGCGAAGGCATCAAGACATATTTTTCATAACGCCCACCCATCATACGGCGCATGGTCATCGGTTCCAGACGGTATTCTTTGGCAATAAAGCTTGGACTTAAACGGGGCAGACGCAGCTTGTCGGTGATTCCACGTGGAACACTGCGAAATGCCAGCGAGTGAAAAGTGCGGCAATCTACGCCGCGATGAAATTTGGCTTGCGCTTCACTGGCAATGGCTTTGTTGAAAGCCAGATACATGCCACGCCGTTCAGGCATGGCATCACTGATCATTTGTAATGTGGTGGTTTTACCTGTGCCGGCATAGGCAATCACTTTAAAGGAATTACCCAGACGGGCATTATCGATGGCAGTGGCCTGCTCATAAGTGGCCTTGGGTTTTTGCAGATCAGACACAGGCATATTCATCATTTAATGCTGACGGCTGGCTTTTTCAACCAGACCGGATAAGCCCTGACGACGTGCCAGCTCATTCAAGACCAGTTGCGGTTCGATATCGAAATAGCCGAGCATGACGATAGTATGGAACCACAGATCTGCCACCTCATAAATCAGATCATTTTTATTGTCTTCAGAGACCTGAGCGTTGAAATCTTTGGCAGCCAGCACAGTTTCAAAGCTTTCTTCACCGACTTTTTCTAAAATCTTGTTCAGGCCTTTGTGATAGAGCTTGGCCACATAAGAGGAATCCGGATCGGCCTGTTTGCGTTCTGCCATCATTTGGCCCAGATAGGACAAGACTTCGACCTGTTCAGATTGAGCGGTTGACGCTTCCATCGCCAGCGTATGCGGATTTGTGGATTTTTCACCATAAATCGCAGACGGGTGTTTCAGCTGTGCATCGACAATTTCCCAGCCATTTGGCGTGAGTTTGCGATAGAAACAGGATTCGCGACCGGTATGGCAGGCAATGCCGCCATGCTGTTCAATTTGCAGCACAATTACATCGGCATCACAGTCCAGACGGATTTCATGTACCGTTTGAAAGTGTCCTGATTCTTCGCCCTTATGCCATAACTTGCTACGTGAACGGGAGAAATACACGGCTTGGTTTTTCTCAGCCGTCAGTGCCAGCGCTTCACGATTCATCCAAGCCACCATCAAGACACGACCAGTTTGATGATGCTGGGCAATGGCAGGGACTAATCCTTGTTCGTTAAATTTTACTTCATCGAGCCATTGCGCGTTGTTCATAAGGGTTTCCATCATTTCAATCAAAATATAAAAATACGGATAGGAAATATCCGCAGATAGTGTACGTGATCTCGCAGCATTTGCGGCAAAAATCTGTGTCGATAAAGACAGGCTATGTCGTGTGTGATCCAGATGAGCTTGCTTTCACCTAGAGATTTAAAACTGAGACATCAAAAAAGCCGCCCGATCGGCGGCTCGTATTTTCAGGAAATTATCCCAGTAAAAATTACCAGTGTTCGCCCGGGAACAGCCGTGCATATGCTTTTTGCACCAAATTTAATTTTTGTGGTTGACCCACAGAGGCACTTGAACTTGGGAACAGGTTATAACCAATCGACATCAGAACATTGTTGATATCCGGAGCAATCGAATAAGTAATCGAGGCCAGACGACCCAAACCGGTCGCAACTTTCTTCGGACGTTTCACGATGGCATAGGCAATCAGGTCAGCTGCCTGTTCCGGAGAAAGTGTCGGGACGTATTTATAAATTTTGGTTGGTGCAATCATCGGAGTGCGTACCAAAGGCATATAGATCGAGGTGATGGCGATTTTATGCGAATGTACTTCTGCAGACAGACAGCGACTAAAGGCATCCAGCGCAGCTTTTGAAGCAACATAGGCCGAAAAACGGGTGGCATTGGCCAGTACGCCAATCGAACTGATGTTAATGATATGACCCGCGCGACGAATCATCATTTGCGGCAGGATATTCATGACCAGACGCACGGCGCCGAAATAGTTCAGCTGCATGGTTCGTTCAAAATCATGGAAGCGGTCGACCGATTCATGCACGGCGCGACGAATCGAACGACCCGCATTATTGATCAGAATATCAATATGATCGACTGAGGCAATGATCTGTTTGGAGACCTCATCAATCGCCTCCATATTGTTTAAATCGCATGGAAAGATTGAGGCTTTGCCGCCTTTGGCTTCAATGTCTGCTTTTACTTGTTCTAGGGTTTCTTGAGTACGGGCCACTAGTAAAACATGCGCACCTGCATCGGCCAGTTGATGTGCCGTCGTTAACCCAATACCGCTGGATGCGCCGGTGATCAGGACGGTTTTACCTGCAACAGATTTTTCCAGTTGTTTGTGTAGTCTAGTTTTCACATTTGTTATCCCTAATTTGAAGTCAGCGTTCAAATTATTTTTATTAAAGGTGTATGGCGCTCTAACAGGAGATGAGAGCGAAGGTGAGTACAGATATGATAACCAATTCTTCAGGAAAATCTATAAATTAAACTATTGAAATTAAAATTAGAGTAATTACTCTATTTGTGTTCGCTATTTCATTTAACTTTTACCATGAAAATAAAAAGCAAAGCAAGTGGCTGTTTTAGAATATAAATAAAAAAAACTCCACCAGAAAGGGTGGAGTTTTGAGTCAGATGAAACACGCCTTTAAACGGTCGCTAGCGCCTGTTCCAGATCCGCGATCAGGTCATCAATATGTTCAATCCCAATCGAGAGTCGCACCATATCTTCACTGACACCTGCTGATTTTAACTCCTCGGCATTGAGTTGGCGATGTGTGGTGGTCGCTGGATGGCAGGCCAGACTTTTGGCATCGCCGATATTAACCAGACGGGTAAACAGTTGCAGCGCATCAATAAAACGTGTGCCGCCTTCAAGACCATGCTCTACACCAAAGGTCAGAATTGCAGACGGTTTACCTTTCACATATTTTTGTGCCAAGGCATGTTGTGGATGATCTTTCAGACCAGCGTAATTGACCCATTTTACTTTAGGATGCTGCTGTAAATATTCCGCAATTTTAAGCGCATTTTCAGTATGACGCTCCATACGCAGACTTAAAGTTTCCAAACCTTGCAGGATCAGAAATACATTTTGCGGGCTGATCGCGGCCCCAGTATTGCGTAGTGGCACCACACGCGCTCGAGCGATATAAGCTGCTTCACCGAGAACTTCGACATAGTTTACGCCATGATAACTTGGATCGGGGGTATTCAGCGCGGGAAAGCGTTCAGGATATTTACCCCACGGGAATTTACCGCTATCGACAATGATGCCACCAATCGAATTGCCATGACCGCCGATATATTTGGTCAATGAATGCACGATAATGTCGGCACCAAAATCAAAAGATTTTTGTAGCACTGGCGTTGCCACCGTATTGTCAACAATCACGGGCACACCGTACTCATGCGCGATTTTTGCAATCTCTTCCAGATCAATAATATTACCCAGTGGATTACCAATGGATTCCACAAAGACCAGTTTGGTCTTGTCATCAATTAAACTACGCAAGCTTTCCGGTTTTTCATAATCAAAGAAACGCACGTCAATACCTTGCTTCGGCAGGGTGTGTGCGAACAGGTTATAGGTGCCGCCATAGAGCGTAGATACGGATGCAATATTGTCACCGGCTTCAGCAATGGTCTGAATCGCATAGGTAATTGCAGCCATACCAGACGCTAAAGCAAGTGCGCCAATCCCGCCTTCAAGTGCGGCAATACGTTGCTCTAACACCGCCGTGGTCGGGTTCATGATCCGGGTATAGATATTGCCCTGTACCTTTAAATCGAACAAATCGGCCCCATGTTGAGTATTGTCAAAGGCATAAGATGTGGTTTGGTAAATTGGCACTGCTACTGCTTTGGTGGTGGCTTCAGGGCTATAACCTGCATGAATCGCAAGGGTTTCTGCTTTATAACTCATTATGACTGATCTTCTTGTGTTTAAGTTTATGACTTGAGTGTAACATTTTCATATATAAGTAAAAGTGCAATTTTACTGAAATAGATAGATGAAATAATCATATATAAATTGGGATTCGACGCACTTATTTGACTTAAATCAGCTGTTTGAAAAATCACCATAAATAAACTTGTAACAATGCATTGAAGTTCATGGCAATGGCTTATGTTTTCGCAGCTTTCTGCGTATAATAGCCGATTATTTTTTCGCTCTTTTTTGAGCTGGGGTGGTTGTTTTAACCCCATTTGGTTTTTCAGTTGAGGAGTCCTACGTGGCCCAATATATTTATACGATGAACCGAGTGTCTAAGATGGTGCCGCCGAAACGCGAAATCCTGAAAGATATCTCCTTATCATTTTTCCCGGGCGCAAAAATTGGTGTGCTTGGTCTAAACGGTGCAGGTAAATCGACTTTGCTTCGTATTATGGCGGGCGTAGATAAAGATTTCTCTGGTGAAGCACGTGCACAACCAGGTACTAAAATCGGTTATCTCGAGCAAGAGCCGCCTTTAGATGAAACTAAAGACGTGCGTGGCAACGTTGAAGATGGTCTGCGTGAACCGCTGGATGCTTTGGCACGTCTTGACGAAGTATTTGCAGAATATGCAGCAGAAGATGCTGACTTTGATGCACTTGCAAAAGAGCAGGAAAAGCTCGAAGCCATTATCCATGCATGGGATGCACATAACCTTGCCAATCAGATGGATCAGGCAGCTGCTGCACTGAACCTTCCAGCTTGGGATGCCGATGTTAAACTGCTTTCAGGTGGTGAACGCCGCCGTGTGGCACTGTGCCGTTTGCTCTTGTCTAAGCCAGACATGTTGCTTCTTGATGAACCGACGAACCATTTAGATGCATCATCTGTTGCCTGGTTAGAACGTTTCTTGAAAGACTTCCCGGGCACCATCGTTGCGATTACGCACGACCGTTATTTCCTGGATAACGTGGCTGAGTGGATTCTTGAGCTTGACCGTGGCATGGGTATTCCATACCAAGGCAACTACTCTTCTTGGTTAGAACAGAAAAATGCGCGTCTAGAGCAAGAGAACAAGCAAGAAGAATCTTTTGCCAAAGCATTGAAAAAAGAACTTGAATGGGTTCGCTCAAATGCCAAAGGCCAGCAAAAGAAAAACAAAGCGCGTATGGAGCGTTTTGAAGAGCTTAACTCGCGTGAATTCCAACAGCGTAACGAAACCTCTGAAATCTACATTCCACCTGGTCCACGTCTAGGCAACAAGGTTGTAGAAGTTGAAGGCATCAGCAAATCGTTTGGTGATCGTACCCTGTATAAAGATTTATCATTCGTTGTACCGCCTGCTGCGATCGTGGGTATCGTCGGTGAGAACGGTGCAGGTAAAACCACACTGTTCCGTATGATGACCGGTGAGCAACAACCGGATACCGGTTCTGTGGTACTGGGTGAGTCGGTGAAAGTGGCTTATGTGGGTCAGATTCGTGACACGCTTGATGACAACAAAACCGTTTGGGAAGAAGTTTCTGGTGGTTTAGACATCTTGAAGATTGGCGAATACGAAATTGCATCTCGTGCATATATCGGTCGCTTTAACTTTAAAGGCCAGGATCAGCAAAAACGTGTCGGTCAATTGTCAGGTGGTGAGCGTAACCGTTTACAACTGGCGAAAATCCTGCAAATGGGCGCAAACGTAATCTTGCTCGATGAACCGTCAAACGACCTGGATATCGAAACCTTACGTGCGCTTGAGGATGCCATTCTGGTGTTCCCGGGTACTGTGATGGTGATCTCGCATGACCGTTGGTTCCTGGACCGTATTGCAACGCACATTTTGTCATTTGAAGGCGAAACACCTGAATTCTTCACTGGTAACTATGCTGAGTTTGAAGAATATCGCCGTAAGCGTGATGGTGATGATCTGGTTGCGAAGCGTCAAAAATACCGTAAAATTGGTGTTTAATCCCTGATTTTAAAATAAAAAACCAGCCTTCGGGCTGGTTTTTGTGCTTATAGGGTGGTGGGTAATGACTTAGATTTCCCACTCATGATTACATTCGCGACATTTCCATTTCTTTTGGGTCTGCATGAAGGCCTGCATGGAAATTTTAAAATCAGGCAAATCTTTATAGAATATAAAGCCTGCAATCAAAGAAAGAATAAAGACGATGACGGTTGCAGTCTGTAAAGTTGTACCTGCACCATCACCAAAGATCCACATCGCGATACTGATGATCACCAGCAATAATAATAGGAACAGGGCGGGCACCAGAAACATCAGGCTTTTAGGAACCACCGGACGTGGAGCTGCTTGACCTGGCTGGGCCACCGGCATGATTTTCGGGCTTTGACACTTAGGGCAACGATATTGCATTACAACTCCAAAATTCTAAATTACTGATTATTTTATCGGAAGATGCGAAGAAACCGAAATATTGCCCAACATAAAATATACAGGCAATAAAAAACCCAAGTCATAATGCTTGGGTTTTTTAAAAGACCACTTCAAAAGTAATCTTGAATATGGCGTCCCTACGGGGATTCGAACCCCGGTTACCGCCGTGAAAGGGCGATGTCCTAGGCCTCTAGACGATAGGGACAATTGAGGCGTTACACAGCTAAAGCAAGACTTGATTTGGTGGAGTCAAGGAGGATCGAACTCCTGACCTCTACAATGCCATTGTAGCGCTCTACCAACTGAGCTATGACCCCAGTCTGTGTGAGCGCTATATTAGGGATATCGCGCTCACACGTCAACAAAAAAATTAATTAAGCTTGATCAACCGCTTCATTTTTCGGCAATTTTAAGCTTTCATTGAGTTTTTCCCAGACTTTCAGCTCTTTTTTGCTTGGGCCACCGACAATTTCCAGCGCATGACGTAAACGTGCGAAGGTCAAATCAGGGCCAATGGTGACCATAGTCTGCATCACCGGGGTAGACGCAGTTGAACCGGCAATGGCAATAAAAAAGGCCGGCATGAAGTCACGCAGTTTAATTTCCATTTGTGCTGCCAAATCCATCAAGGTTTGGCTGACCGTGTCGTTGTTCCAGGTGAACAGGCTTTCTAAACGCCAAATGGCAAACTGCAAGCTCTGACGTACCTGTTCGTCAGACAGTTTTTTGCTGACAAACTGCTCCTGAGTCAGTGTCGGGAAGTGGTTGAAGTAATGCGCAGACCAGTTCACTGCTTCAGACAGCAAGTTGATACGTGGTTGAATCGCAGCTGCAATTTCTTCTAATTTGGCACGGTCTGCTTTCCATGCCAGCAGCGTATCGAGCAATTCAGCAGGAGAAAGGGCTTTGATCCATTGACCATTGAGCCAGTTGAGTTTTTCAACATCAAAGATTGGACCACCGAGTGATACGCGTTTGATATCAAAATGTTCAATCATTTCTGCCAATGTGAATTTTTCACTTTCATCTGGCATTGACCAGCCCATACGACCCAAGTAGTTCAACAAGGCTTCAGGCAGTACACCGATATCTTTGTAATAGTTGATTGAAGTTGGGTTTTTACGCTTAGACAATTTTGATTTGTCCGGGTTGCGTAGCAGTGGCATGTGACACAGTACCGGCATCTCCCAACCGAAATACTGGTACAGCAACTGATGCTTCGGTGCAGACGGAATCCATTCTTCACCACGAATCACATGCGTGATTTGCATTAAATGGTCATCCACCACGTTGGCCAAATGATAAGTTGGCAAGCCGTCAGTTTTCAGCAGAATCTGCATGTCGACCTGCGCCCATGGAATCTCGACTTCACCACGCAGCATGTCATTAAATTTACAAATACCTTCAGTCGGTACTTTCATGCGAATCACATGTGCTTCGCCAGCAGCCAAACGACGCTCGACCTCTTCTTGAGAAAGGTTTAAGCCTCGACCGTCATAACGTGGAGATTCACCACGTGCTTGCTGTTCAGCACGCATTTGATCCAGTTCTTCGGCAGTAGCGAAACAGTAGAAGGCATGACCTTTTTCAACCAGTTCCAGCGCATAGTTTTTATAAATATCCATGCGTTCTGACTGGCGGTACGGTGCATGTGGGCCACCCACATCTGGACCTTCAGACCAGTTGAGACCGAGCCAGCGCAATGAATCCAGGATCATTTTTTCAGATTCAGGTGTTGAGCGCAGTTGGTCGGTATCTTCAATACGAAGGATGAATTCACCCCCATGCTGTTTAGCAAAACATAAGTTAAACAAGGCAATATAGGCAGTACCTACATGAGGAAAACCTGTAGGAGAAGGTGCAATACGAGTACGAACAGTCATAGCCGGATATAATCTAGAATATAAATTTGGTTCTATTATAGCGAAAAAGCCACATCACTTAATGCTTTATTCAACATTCAGTGATGTGGCTTTAAATCCTGCTGTTATTCGAGTTGGTTAAAACTGATTAAGAATGATCGCTAGAAAATATGCTTTGTACGAAGCGGGTAAAGCGATAATTTTGTGCTGCAAAGAAATTTTGTGAAGGTGCGACTTTCAGCGCAGTTAAGACTTTAAGATTATCGTCTGTATGCAGGGTTTTTTCGCTTTTTTGTTGTTGAATTGCTTTTTCAATCGGCGATGTCTTGCTTTCAACAGTAGTGACTGAGGCCTTCTGCAAATCTGTCTTCACAACGACGGCATGACCCAGTTGAATCGAAAACAGCATGATCAGACTTAGGATGCTAGCTGTGAATAATTTAAATTTCATATCCAAACTTCCTCCTTGCTTCTGGTTGGTTTTATTCTGTTAAAAATGTTTTTTTAATACTCCGTCTACAATTTAATCACAGTTGATTATAAAGAAGTAGAACCAAGTCACATTTTTTACAAAAAATTAATATAATATCTATGGAAAATTACTAAAAATCGTAATTCTCTCTTTTGGCGGCCTATTTTTAACAGACAACTGTGAAGAGAACGTGAAGAACTGTCTTATATTGTAGCAGGAGATTAATTTTTTAGCAGAATATGTATCCAGGTTTAATTGTTAGCAGATATCTCAAAATCAGAAATAGATCATCAATATTATTATAAATACATGATTGTTATATTTATTTTTTATTTATACAGTGTGGTTATCTCAATAATGAGTCACATAACATGAAAAAAATAATAGCAACCGCAATCTTGACAATATTTACTGCAACCACCATGCAAAATGTAATGGCCAAAGATTTCCTGAATGTCTCCTATGATCCGACCCGTGAATTTTACCAAGAATATAATCAGGAGTTTGGCCAGTTCTGGAAGCAGGAAACCGGACAGACAATCAATTTTAAACAGTCACATGGCGGTTCAGGCAAGCAGGCACGTTCGGTCGTCGATGGTTTGCAGGCCGATGTGGTGACTTTGGCTTTGGCCAATGACATTGAGGAAATCGTCAATGCCGGTTTAATCGAGAAAGGCTGGCAAAAAGAGTTTTCAAATAATTCAGCACCGTATACATCGACAATCGTTTTTTTGGTGCGTAAGGCTAATCCCAAGCAAATCAAGGACTGGAATGATCTGACCAAACCGGGTGTCGAGATTATTACGCCTAACCCGAAAACTGGTGGAGCGCCACGTTGGATCTATCTGTCTGCTTGGGGCTATGCGCTGAAACAGCCCGGTGGCAATGATGCCAAAGCCCGAGATCTGGTCAAAAAGCTTTATCAAAATGTCAAAGTGTTGGATTCCGGTGCCCGTGGTTCACTGACGACTTTTGCCGAGCGCGGTATTGGCGATGTACTATTATCTTGGGAAAATGAAGCCTTGCTGGCAACGCAAGGTCTAGGTAAGGACAAGTACGATATCATCTATCCCTCTATTTCAATTCTGGCCGAGCCATCGGTGGCGATCGTTGATAAAAATGTGAATAAAAATGGCAATGCCAATCTGGCGAAAGGCTATTTGAATTATCTGTATTCCCCGAAAGGGCAGGAGTTGGCTGCGAAATATTTCTTCCGTCCACGCGATGCTAAAGTGGCTGCCAAATATTCCGCCCAATTTCCGAAAATTCAAACCTTTACCATTGATAAAGTCTTTGGTGGCTGGGAAAAAGCGCAAAAAACCCATTTTGTGAATGGGGCGATTTATGACCAGATTTATAATGAAAAGCGATAACAAGCTTGAATCTAAATTGAATGAAGAAAACGGATAAAGCGTTATCCGTTTTTTTTATATTTAATGCATAAAATTCTATATATTCGAAATAAGTGAAATGACTGGCTATATTTTGTTTTTAAAAACAGATGATTAAGAGCAAAAAACCTTTGATTATATCGTGTTGTGATGTTGTAGGTTGAATTGCGATAAATGATTTTATTTCATATAGTTATATCTATACAAGATAAACTCCCGTGCGCTCATGAAAAATCAATTAAAATCCTTATTTAGCGTTGCCTTATTGGCTACAGGTCTAGGCTTGACAGCGACTGTCTCACAGGCGGCTGATCGTCAATTTCTAAACGTGTCTTATGATGCAACCCGTGAATTCTATGATGAATTCAATAAATCATTTGGTGCTTACTGGAAAAACCGGACCGGTCTGGATGTGAACTTTAAACAGTCACATGGTGGTTCGGGCAAGCAGGCACGTTCGGTGGTCGATGGCCTAAAAGGCGATGTGGTGACTTTGGCGCTGGCCAATGACATCGAAGAAATCGTGAAATCTGGTCAGATTCAACCCGGCTGGCAAAAAGAGTTTCCGCATAATTCTGCACCTTATACCTCAACCATCGTGTTTATGGTGCGCAAGGGCAATCCGAAGGGCATCAAGGACTGGAGTGATCTGACCAAGCCAGGCGTAGAAATTATTACCCCCAACCCGAAAACCGGTGGTTTGCCACGTTGGGTATACCTGTCTGCCTGGGGCTATGCCGAGAAACAGCCGGGGGGTAATAAAGCCAAAGCACAGGACTTTGTCGGTAAACTCTATAAAAATGTCAAAGTGATGGACTCAGCAGCACGTGCTTCGATGACCACGTTTGCTGAGCGTGGCATTGGTGATGTATTGCTGACTTGGGAAAATGAAGCACTGGTTACCCAAAAGACTTTGGGTAAAGACAAGTTTGATATTATTTATCCGTCAATTACGATTTTGACCGAGCCATCGGTGGCCATTGTCGATCGTACCGTGGATAAAAATGGCAATAAATGGTTGGCAACAGGTTATATCAACTACCTGTACTCCCCATTGGGTCAGGAAATGGCAGCCAAACATTTCTACCGTCCGCGCAATGAGAAAGTATTAGCCAAATATTCAGCACAATTCCCGAAAATCAAAACCTTTACCATTGATGAAGTGTTTGGTGGCTGGGCCAATGCACAGAAAACCCATTTTGTGAATGGCGCGATTTTTGATCAGATCTATAACTCAAAACGTTAATCTGCTGATTTGAAGACGAATTACAGATAAACAGGCCTCCCTTGCGGAGGCTTTTTTATTGACGACACTCAAATAAAAACGGTTTTCTCTATGGAAAGTAATATTTATCTACAAAAAGTCGTTTGGAGCTTTGCTGAAACAGGGTGATAATGTGCAGTTAAATTTTTCGCCCTATTGATTGAGTTTTTATGTCACATATTTCTGTATTACTTCACGAAACGATTGATGCCTTGTTGGCAGGTCGCAATACGGGAATTTATGTAGACGGTACTTTTGGTCGTGGCGGACATACCCGTTTATTGTTATCAAAATTAGATGAACATGCACGTGTGTATGGCTTTGATAAAGATCCTCAGGCCCTAGAGACGGCAGCAATCTTAGAACAAGAGGATCCACGTTTTAAAATTATTCATGCCAGCTTTGCCGATCTGAAAGACGCACTGGCTGAGCTTGGGATTGAGACCGTGGATGGGGTGATGGCAGATTTAGGCGTGTCTTCGCCGCAGCTGGATCAGGCCGAACGTGGTTTCAGTTTTATGAAAGATGGCCCGCTAGACATGCGCATGGACAATTCTCAAGGTCCAACTGCAGCAGAATGGCTGCTTGAAATTGAAGAAGAAGCACTGGCCAATATCATTTTTAAATACGGTGAAGAGCGTTATAGTCGCCGGATTGCCAAAGCCATCAAGGCGGCAGGGCAGATTGAGACCACGGCTCAACTTGCGGAAATTGTGAAAGTCGCGCATCCAAAATGGGAAAAAAATAAGCATGCTGCGACGCGTACTTTCCAGGCGATTCGTATTGCTATTAATAAAGAATTAGAAGATATTGAAATCTTCTTGCCTCAAGCAGTTGAGGTTTTAAAACCTGAGGCACGTTTGGCCGTAATTAGCTTTCACTCTCTGGAAGACCGTTTGATCAAACAATTTATTCAAAAAGAATCTACATTAGACGAAGATTTTGGCTGGGGAATGCCGGGGCAGCAAAAAGATACACGACGTTTAAAGAAGGTATCCCGCGTAAAAGCCAGTGACGAAGAAGTCAAAGCCAATCCTCGTTCACGTAGTGCATGGCTCCGGGTCGCAGAACGTTTAGCTTAATAGGCACATCATGAAAACTGAAGTGGTTGATAAAAAAACAGAAAAGTTGTGGCTTAAACAAGCCTGCATCTATCTCGTTTTGATACTGATGGTCTTCATCAGTGCAGTCTTTGTGGTATTTCAGGTGTTTGAATATCGTCAGGACACCAGAAAATTGAGCACTTATCTGCGTGAGCGTGATGACCTGAATGCAGATTGGGGTCGTTTGTTAATTGAACAGCAAACTTTTGGTGCAACTGCGCAGATTGGCACACGTGCTGTTACCCAGCTGCGCATGTATTCTCCCCCGGTTTCACAAAGTGTCGTCATTTCTTTACCACAAACTTCAGATGAGAAAAAATAAGGCTAGCGCTCGGACATGATAGACAAAAGAAAGAAGCAAGCGGTACGTAAAAAACAATCAGTTACCGACAAAAACGCCTCAAATGTGTATATCAATCGTTTCTATATCATGTGGGCGGTGGTGTTGCTGTGTTTTATTACACTGATTTGCCGTGCCTTCTATGTGCAGATTATCAATAAGGATTTTTTGCAAAATAAAGCCAATGCCAATATTTTAAGAACCAATACCATCAAGGCCATGCGTGGCGTGATTTATGACCGTAATGGGGTGCCGCTGGCGATCAGTACGCCGATCATGAAAATCGTGATTGATCCACGTGACTATTTTGACAATAAAAAACTCTATGACGAGACCATACTGGCACTGGAAAAAGAGCCAGATAGCCGCAAGTTGAAACGCCAGTTGCCGGATAAAAACCTGAATCTGGATGAACTGGCCGATGCAGTCGGTATGGATCGGGCAGAACTACGCAAAAAAATGCAAGAACGCCCGCGTTCTCGTTATCTGATCCTGAAAAAAGAAGTTCCGCCACAACAGGCTGAACTGATCATGAAGCGTAATTTTCAAGGTGTGTATACCGAGAAAAACTACAAACGTTATTATCCGCAGCCACAGCCCAATTCACAGATTATTGGTCTGACCAATAGTGAAGGCACCGGGATTGAAGGTCTGGAAATGCAGCTCAATACCCGTCTGGCAGGTGAAGATGGTGAGCAGCAGATTATCCGGGATAAAAAAGGCAACCGGGTTAAAGAGCCGGAAGTGATTAAAGAAGTCGAGCCGGGCGAGAATATCACCCTGAGTATTGACTCGCGTCTGCAATATATTATGTACCGTGAACTGACTGCGGCAGGTGTGGCCAATAATGCCCGTTCTGCGACTGCGATTGCGGTCGATGTGAAAACCGGGGAAATTCTGGCCTTGTCATCTTGGCCATCATATAACCCGAATGATAAAAATGGTCTGCTGAACAAGGATGCCATGCGTAACCGTGGTGCAGTGGATTCCTTCGAGCCGGGTTCGACCATGAAGCCCTTCACTGTGGCAATGGCCCTGGAAAGTGGTAAATATACGGCCAATTCAGTGGTCAACACCACACCGGGCAGTATGCGAATTGGCAATCACACCATTCGTGATACGCATAACTATGGTCAGTTAACACTGGGCGGTATTATCCAGAAATCTTCGAACGTGGGTGTCGCCAAACTGGCCTTGTCTTTGCCGTATGAAACTCTACCCACTTTCTATAAACGCTTGGGTTTTGGCTCACGCTCAGCAGTAAGATTCCCGGGTGAAAGTGCCGGTCTGATCTTGCCACCAAGTAAATGGAATGTGTCAGAAGTGGCAACCATGTCCTATGGTTATGGCCTGAATGCTACTGTGCTGCAAATGGCGGATGCCTATGCCATGCTGGCCAATAAGGGTGTGAGAATGCCGCTGAGCCTGTACAAGCTGGAAGAACAGCCGCAGGGTGAGCAAATGATTGATGCCAATATTGCAGATCAGGTCTTGCTTATGCTGGAAGTAGCAACTCTGCCTGGCGGTACCGCCACGCGCGCGACAATTCCGGGTTATCGTGTGGCAGGGAAAACCGGTACTGCGCATAAACTGCGTGCCGATCGTAAAGGCTATTCTACCAATGAATACCGGGCTTTGTTTGCTGGCGTAGCGCCCGTGAGTGATCCGCGTATTGCCATGGTGGTGGTGGTCGAAAATCCGCAAGGCACCTATTACGGCGGTACGGTATCGGCACCGGTATTTGCACGCGTGATGCAGGAATCCTTGCGTCTGCTAAATGTCCCTCTGGACAAACCTTTAGAATCTCCCAAAGTCCAGTAAATAGGTGATCAATGTCTATTACATTTAAAGATCTCTACGCCGTTCAGGATACTGCTGAATGGATGACCCAAGCCTTTCAGGGTTTCGAACTGGATAGCCGTAAAGTTAAGGCAGGGCAAATTTTTATTGCCCTGACCAGTCTGTCACAACCAGAAAAAACGGCAGTATTTGCACAAAAAGCTTTAGAGCAGGGTGCCTTAGCGGTGATTTCTGAAATCGAATTGGATATCTCACCCAATCTGGTGGTTGCTAATGTCCGACATTTGATGGGACAGTGGCAAAAACAATACTTACAAGCCAGCCAACCTGTTCAGGCTGCAGGTATTCTTGCAGTGACTGGTACCAATGGTAAAACCACGATTTCACGTTTGGTTGCGGAATTGTTCATGTTGCAAAGCAAAGCTTGTGCAGTGATGGGGACGACAGGTAACGGGATTTTACCAAATCTGGAAGCCTCGTCACATACCACGCTCGATGCTTTGCAATTGCAAAATGCTTTACATGTTTATGCTCAAGCCGGTGCTAAATTTGCCTCGATTGAAGCCAGTTCGCATGGTCTGGAGCAAGGTCGCTTGAATGGCTGTGATATCGAGATTGCGGGCTATAGTAATTTAAGTCGCGATCATCTGGATTATCACGGGACGCTGCAAGCCTATGCAGAAGCCAAATCTGCTTTATTTAAATTTGAAAGTTTAAAAGTGGCTGTCATCAACCTGGATGATGCGCATGCTCATATCATGATTGATGCAGCGCGCAACAATCCCTCACAGCCAGAAATTTTGACCTATTCAACCCGTCAAGCTGCGGATTATCAGGTTCAGGATATTCAATACAGCATTTCAGGTGCGGCCTTTAAGCTGAAAACGGCTTCTGCTGAATATGTTGTGAACAGTCCGCTGCTTGGACATTTTAATATTGAAAATCTGGTCGCCAGTCTGATCATGGCAGAGCAGGCCGGATTTGATTTAAGCAGCTTGATTGCGACTGTGCCACAGCTTAAAGGTGCACCAGGCCGGATGCAGGTGCTGCGTGATGGCGAGCGCCTATTTGTAGTGGATTATGCGCATACACCTGATGCCTTGACTCAGGTTCTCATCACTTTAAAACGTCATGTTTCACAAAATCTCTGGGCCGTCTTTGGCTGTGGCGGCGATCGTGACCGCGGCAAGCGTCCACTCATGACCCAAGCAGCATTAGAAGGTTCGGATATTGCGGTCTTGACTTCCGATAACCCGCGAACCGAAGATCCGGCACAAATTTTTGCCGATATGAAAAATGGCATCGACTTTTTAGGCAAAAGCTACCATGAAATTCATGACCGTCGTGAAGCGATCAAGTTTGCCGTTAAACACGCGCAGGCAGGGGACATCGTAGTGATTGCAGGCAAAGGTCACGAAAATTATCAGGAAATTGATGGTGTACGTCACTGGTTTGATGATGTGGTCGAAGTGCAAGCTGCGATTGATGCCCAGCATCACAGCACAGATTCAGCTTATCCAGCGTATTAGGATTCAGATATGCATACCTCAACAACCAGTACCGTGCCACTTGCACCTTGGACAGCAGAACAGCTTGAACAAGCGACTCAAGGCAATTGGCTCAATAATAAAAAACCGGCAGACGCCATCAAACGTATTCTGACCGATTCGCGTGATGCTGAACAAGGGGATGCTTTCCTTGCGCTGCAAGGTGAGCGCTTTGATGCCCATGATTTTGTGGCACAAGTAGCAGCAAGCGGCTGTCAGATTGCGATCGTCAGTCGACCGCTCGATATCGATATCTGCCAGCTTGTCGTAGACGATACCCGTTTGGCACTGGGGCGGTTAGGCGCATACCGTCGTCAGCAGAATTCTCAGCTCAAAGTCATTGCCTTGACCGGCAGCAGTGGCAAGACCACCACCAAGGAAATGCTGGGGAGCATCTTGTCTCGTCTTGCGCCGACATTGATCACGCGTGGCAACCTGAATAATGACCTCGGCGTACCGGTGATGTTGCTCGAATTACGTCCCGAACATCAGTATGCAGTGATGGAGCTGGGTGCCAGTCATCAGGGCGAAATTGATTACACCTCAAACATGGTACAGCCGCATGTAGCCGGGATCATTAATATCGGCACTGCGCATTTGGGTGAATTCGGTGGCCGTGATGGCATTTGTACTGCCAAATCTGAAATTTATGCGCATATTACAGAAACCTCGATTATTCCTGCCGCAGATGATTTTACTGAAACCATTCGTCAGGCGGTCAAAACTGAACAAAGCTTAAGTTTTGGTGCCGGCGGTGAGGTGTATGCCAGCGATGTCGTGCTTGATGCGCAATCTTCTACCTTTACCCTGCATACACCACAAGCTTCGAAAACAGTTCAGCTGCCCTTTGCCGGTGAACATAATGTTGAAAATGCCACAGCAGCAGCTGCCTTTGCTTTGGCAATCGGGATTGGTCTGGATGATATTGTGGCCGGTCTGGAGCAGGCTGTGGGTGCCAAAGGCCGTTTGAATTTTATTCAACACAAACAGTATTTGCTGATTGATGATACCTACAATGCCAATCCTGGTTCAATGCGTGCAGCAGCTGAAGTTTTGGCACAGCAGCAGGGCATTCGGGTCATGGTGACCGGTGATATCGGTGAACTCGGTTCATCGGCTGCGATGGAACATTATAAGCTGGGTCGAGATCTGGTCTCGGTCAAAGGCATTAACTTTGTGGTGGCTGTGGGTGAATTTGCACCTGCCGCACAGGAAGGTGCACGTAGTACCCAATATGGCAAGAAAATGCAGGCTTTCCTGAATCAGGAGCAGGCATTGTCATTTTTAATTCATTTGATTGAAACACATCAACCTCAGCCGATGTCATTTCTGTTTAAAGGGTCGCGTTATACCCATATGGAAACATTGATGGCTGCATTGATGGAGAAACTCTAAATGCTGTTATGGCTCTTTGAACATTTGGCGGGCTTTGACAGCACGTTTCAGGTGGTTCGTTATTTAACTTTACGTGCGTTGCTCAGTGTCCTGACGGCATTGACCATTGGTCTGGTGCTGGGTCCTATCATGATTCGCAAGCTTCAGGCACTCAAATATGGTCAGGCGGTCAGCTCGTATGCCCCTGAAAACCATGCCAAGAAAATGGGTACACCGACCATGGGTGGGGTACTAATCCTGCTTTCAATCGGTATTTCGACCCTGCTTTGGGCGGATCTTTCAAATCCTTATGTCTGGATTGTACTGGCGGTGATGGTCATCTTCGGTGCCGTGGGTTGGGCGGATGACTGGATTAAAATCCGTTATAAAGACAATGCCGGTCTGCCTGCGAAGAAAAAATTCTTCTGGACTTCGGTCGGTGCATTGGGAGTCGGTATTGCCCTGTATGTGATTGCACAGCAGCAGACCAATCCGGTACATACCGCGAATATGCTGGATCTTTTGATTCCATTCTTTAAAGATTTGACGATTCCGCTGTCGGCTATTCCACTGGGGATTGGCTTCATTATTTTCACTTATTTTGTGATCAATGGTGCATCCAATGCGGTAAACCTCACCGATGGTCTGGATGGTCTGGCGATTATGCCAATTGTACTGGTTGCAGCAGGTCTGGGTGTATTTGCTTATCTGGCCGGAGACGTGCGTTTTGCCAATTACCTGCATATTCCCTATGTGAAATATTCCTCTGAACTGGTGGTGATCTGTGCGGCGATGATTGGTGCCGGTCTGGCATTCCTGTGGTACAACGCCCATCCTGCGCAAGTGTTTATGGGTGATGTCGGTGCTTTATCGCTGGGTGCGATGTTGGGGACGATTGCCGTGATGGTACGTCAGGAAATCGTCTTTGCGATTATGGCGGGTGTATTCTTGGTCGAAGCGATTTCAGTATTCTTGCAGATTGGTTCATTAAGAATGCGCAATAAACGCGTGTTCCTGATGGCACCGCTGCATCATCATTATGAAAAGAAAGGCTGGCGTGAAACTCAAGTCGTCATTCGTTTCTGGATTATTACAATTATGCTGGTGGTTTTGGGTCTAATGACCTTAAAATTGCGTTAAGAGATGCATTGAAAAAAGTCGGCGCAGGCCGGCTTTTTTGTTTTGGAGAGAATGATGAATTTACTCATGTGCCCAGTCTGTCGCCAGCAGTTGAGCTTAAATGAAAGAACATGGCGATGTGAGAATTATCATAGCTACGATGTGGCCAAGCAAGGCTATGTGAACCTGCATGTGGTGCAACATAAACACAGTAAAAATCCTGGGGATACGCCTGAGTCCGTCCAGGCACGTCGTGCATTTTTGAGTGCGGGTCATTATGCGCCTTTGCAACAGGCCGTGGTGGAGAAGCTGCGAGAGCTGTGTATTGAAAATCTTTTAGATATTGGTTGTGGTGAAGGCTACTATACTGATGCCATGCAGACTGAAGTGCTGCAATGCGTCGGGGTGGATATTGCCAAAAATGCCGTTCAGGTCGCGGCCAAGCTCAATAAAAATATCACCTGGGTCGTAGGAACCGGGGCGACTTTACCGGTGCTGGATGGGTCGATTGATATGTGTACCAGCCTGTTCAGTCCGATCCCAAAACAGGAAATTTTACGGGTTTTAAAAGCTGAAGGTTATTTAATGGTGGTGACACCTGCGCCACAGCATTTATATGCGATGCGTGAGGCACTTTTTGAAGAAGTGAAACCCCACGAACCGCAAAAGTTTGTTGAGCAACTGCAAGATGAGTTTGATCTGCTCAGTGAGCAGGTGATTGATGCCCCGATGACTTTGCCACAGACAGATTTAAAAAACCTGATTGCTATGACGCCGTATGCTTACAAGGCCAAACCTGAACGCCGTCTGGCACTTGAACAGCAGGATCAGTTTAAATTGCTGGCGCAATATCAGATCTATCTGTTTCAGAAAAAATAAAAATTCACCGATAAAAAAGCCCTCATTGTTGAGGGCTTTTTTATACTAGTTTGTCGGTTGTGGTTATTGCACTTCTTGAATCAGGTTTTCTAAAGCGTCCACTTTGCTTGGTTGAAGCGGCTGTTCTGGCGGAGCAGTTGTTTCAGCAGCATCTGGCACAGCAATTTCCTGTCCCGGCAGATCTTCGAAATCTGTTTCTGTCCGTTTCGGGACGACCACAGGTGCCGGGCGGTAAAGCGCAGTGGCCATTGGTGGTGAAGGCGGATCATTCTGCGCTTCATCACCCTGAACTACCTTGCTTCGATTCACTGGTGCCTTGGCATTACGGTCTAAACGCACCCATGCTTCTGGCTGACCTTTTAAGGCATTGCCCATAAAGTCGGTCCAGATTGGTAAGGCTGCCACACCACCATATTCACGGCGTCCCAAGGTTTTAGGCTGGTCAAAGCCGACCCAGGTGATGGTAACCAGTTTGCCATTGAACCCTGCGAACCAGGCATCTTTGGCGTCATTGGTGGTTCCGGTTTTGCCCCCAATATCATTTCGCCCGATTCTTAATGCCGCACGGCCGGTACCGTGCTGAATCACATCACGCAGAATATTGGCCATGTCATAGGCAGAGCTGGATTTTAAAATACGCTGTGCCTGACGATAATTACTGTCTTCAGCAGAGACTTTGGGTGCAGCCTGTTTCTGTTCTAGACTTGTATTGTTGATTGCAATCGCTTCGTCATCTGCGGTCATGGTGTCGGCAGGTTGAGCAGGTTCTTCTTCGGTATTGATACATGAAATACAAGCATATTCAGGCTGAGCCTCAAAAATGGTATGACCATAGGCATCTTCAATACGGGTAATGAAATGTGGCTGGATCCGGTAACCGCCGTTGGCAAAAGTCGCATAACCTGTCGCCATCTGAATCGGCAGAACCTGAGGCGTGCCGAGTGCGATGGTGTAGTTACGCGGAATCTGATTGTCCTGTAAACCAAAATCCATAAACAGCTGACGGGTACGTTCAATCCCGACAGCCTGTAATAAACGCACTGAAACGGTATTGCGCGAAAGATAAAGTGCGCGGCGTAGCGGGATCATCCCCAGATAACGGCCATCTGAATTACGAGGTGTCCATTTGCCAATGGTAATTGGCGCATCATTCACCATGGTATGCGGTGTCATGCCTCGTTCTAAAGCCAGTGCATAAACAAAAGGCTTAATCGTAGAGCCGGGTTGACGCCAGCCCTGGATTGCACGGTTAAATTTCGACTGATAAAAGTTGTATCCGCCCACAATGGCTTCAATTGCACCATTATTTGGATTGATGGCAATCAACTGTCCTTGCACATTTGGAATTTGTACCAGCGACCACGAGGTTTTATTCTGATTCGGTCGTAAACGTATAATATCTTTGACTTTGACAATCTCGGAAGCTTTGCTAGGCGCACCACCTACACTGTTGACATTGCGAAAGGGGCGCGCCCAAGACATACCGGACCACGGTACAGTTACCGTGGTGCCATCCTGCATCAACGCTTCAAAACTGGAATTGCCAATCTTGGTCACTTGAGCAGGGTAGGTGTTGGCATAGGCACGGAAATTTTCCAGCGGTTGATCATGTGCTTCAGCACCACGCCAGCCATGTCGACGGTCATAAGCTTCCAGACCCTCTTGTACCGCCTGTTCTGCATAGGTCTGGCGTTCACTATGGATGGTGGTATAGACCTTGTAGCCAGAATCTACCGCCTGTTCGCCAAAGTTTTGTACCAGTTCAGAACGCACCATCTCACCGACATACGGGAATTTATTGCGGGTACTGCGGTCAGGCATATCCAGATTGATGGGTTCAGCAATCGCTTGTTGATACTGACTCTGGTTCAGATAGCCCAGTTGCAGCATACGTCCTAAAATCCAGTTGCGACGTTCGAGAGCACGTTTGGGGTTGGCCACCGGATTATATCGAGAAGGCGCTTTAGGTAAGCCCGAAATCATGGCCATCTGCGCAATCGAAAGCTCTTCTAAACTCTTGTTATAGTAAATTTTGGCTGCTGCTGCGATCCCGTAGGCATTCTTACCCAAGAAGATTTTATTCACATAGAGTGTCAGAATTTCTTCTTTAGTCAGGCTTTGCTCAATCTTACGGGCCAGAAAAATTTCAGTCAGTTTACGCTTGAGTGTTCGTTCAGGGCTGAGATAATAGTTTTTCGCCACTTGCATGGTGATAGTGGAACCACCGGTCTGCACATCCGAACCCGTGATACTTTCACTGACTGCACGGCCTAAGCTTTTAAAACTGATTCCGCTATGCTCGAAAAAGCTGGAATCTTCAGCGGCGAGGAAAGCATGAATAAACTCGGATGGAATTTGTTCATATTTCACGGGAACAGAAAGCTTGCCACCATACTCAGCAATTAATTCATTATCTGAACTAAAAACTTGTAAAGGCTTTAATAAAGGCGCCTTTTTAAGCGTGGACATTTCAGGCAAAGATGGGGCAATATAGAGATACATGCCATAGAAACCCATCGGAATTGAGATCAGGATAATGATAATGATCAAAAAAAATGGGTGAACAAGGCCTGAACAAGATAGCTTTTTCATAACAAGTAAGTTTTAATAAGAGCTAATGGCGAACTAATTGCCGATCAGTATATCCTTTAGATATACATATTGTTAGATGAGTTATTGTATCTATACGCCAATCTCAACTTTTAATTAAGTTTTCCAACTGTAAAGGAGGATTACCTAATTGAGAATTTAAAACGACTGAAATTGTATGTGAAAGAATTTTTCGAGTGATACGATGAGATAAATGCCATAGATCTCTAGCCCTGACTTTTTGTATATTAAACTGCGCTGTTAAGTTGTCCTATGACTGTTTCAATTTTCCTTCGGGTATTCATTAGTATTCTCATAGCTTCTTTCGGTCGATGATCAACCATATTTTTTCTAAATGGTGTTTGTAAATCAACAGACTGTAAATCATAGTATTTTTTTAGTTCAGGTCGGCTTTGTTGCACAAAGATTTGAAATGCAAAGCGCCCCTAATTGAGCCAAATTTAAGGCGTAACTTGGGTAAGTGGTCGACCTAATTCCGTAAATCTGTTAAGGACTGCTACACGTACATGGATCTC